>JBBQEC010000049.1:0-12029 GCA_038320305.1 Candidatus Limnocylindrales bacterium
GCGTAGAGTCGGGCCGTGACCACCCCCGCTCAAACGTTCACGGGCTTCTCGCCCGATGCGATGCAGTTCCTCGTCGATCTCGCCTTCAATAACGAACGTGCCTGGTTCCAGCCGCGCAAGGCCGACTACGAACGGTTGCTAAAGGAGCCCCTTCAGGCCATGTGCACGGATCTCGCCGCGGAGCTGGCCCAGCGCGGCATCCCATTACGTGCGGACTCGAAAGCCTCGCCGTTCCGGATCTACCGCGACACGCGCTTCTCAAAGGACAAGACGCCTTACAAGACGAACGTCGCGGCAAGCTTTCCGTGGATCGGCGACGGCGTCGCGACGAGTGATGGTCAGCCCGAGCGCCACGGCGGCGGCTACTTTCACCTCTCGCCTGAGGGCAGCTACATGGGCGGCGGGATGTGGCATCCCGAGCCAGCCCGACTTGCCGCGTACCGACAACAGATCGACGAACACCCCGACGTGGCCCTTGCTGCTTTACGCGACCCGGGCTTCGGGGCGCGTTTCGAACCCGTCCACGGCGAGGAGTACAAGCGCATCCCGACGGGCTACGCGCCCGACCATCCGAACGCCGACCTGCTCAAGCTCAAGGACGTCACGTTCGGGCGCGACCTGACCAGCGACGAGGTCTTCTCTGCGGATCTGCCACGGATCCTGGCCGACGACTTCGCGGCGGCCGTGCCCGTCATGCGTTGGCTCGCCTCGCTGACCGTCGAGGCTTAAAGCAAACCCAGTCGATCCAGATTGTTTGTTCGCCAGCGGCCAAGTAATGGCCAAGCAACTGCGCATCGTCGACTGCGGAGGCCTGTTTCGTCACTGTTTGTTCGATCATCGAGAACGGGCGGCCAAGAAAGCATCCCAACCGCCACCATCTTGGCTGTTACTTCGCCCCGGGCGAACACAACCACAGCGTTAACGGGCAGGCTAGCTCATCTCGCGCATGACCTGGTGCACGTCGCGCACCTGCTCGATGCGCTGGAGGACCTTCGACAGCTGCACCACTGACGAGACCTGCAAAGTGGCCTGAAGGGTTGCCGTGTGATCGGCATTGGCGCGCACGTTGGCCGACGTGATGTTGACCTTGTTCTCGGCGATGACGTTGGTTATCTCTGACAGCAGTCCGGGCCTGTCGTAGGCCTCGATGCGGATCGCGATCGGGTAGGTCTGCTGGGCGCTCTGCTCCCACTCGACCTCGATCAGACGACCCACTTCCTTCTCGTTCACGACCGTTGGACACGTCGGCAGGTGCACAGTCACGCCACGGCCGCGGGTGATGAAGCCGACGATCGGGTCGCCCGGGATGGGCGTGCAGCAGCGAGCGAAGCGGATCATCAGGTCACCGACGCCCTTGACCCGTACGCCATCAGTTCGCGTAGGCGGCGGCGGCGCAACCTGTGGAAGCACCTTTTCCGCGGCGTCGTCGACGATCTCGAGTCGCGTTACGACCTGCTGCGCGGAGACCGCGCCGTAGCCGATGGCCGCGAAGAAATCCTCGACCGTCGGGTAGCGGTACTGTGCCGCCATCTCCTCGATCCGTTCGGGGCCAAGCTTCTCGATTGAGGATCGTGCCAGTCGGCGCAGCTCGCGCTCGAGCGCGTCGCGGCCGTGGACGATGTTCTCATCGCGCTCCTGGCGCTTGAACCACTGCCGGATCTTTTCCTTGGCATGGCCAGTCTGGACGATCTTGAGCCAGTCGCGCGAGGGCCCGTGCACCGTCTTGGTCGTGACGACCTCGACGATGTCGCCGTTCTTGAGCTTGTAGTCGAGCGGCACGAGTCGGTTGTTGACCTTCGCGCCGATGCACGAGTGTCCAACGTCCGTATGAATTCGGTACGCGAAGTCCAAAGGTGTCGAGCCCGCGGGCAGGTCCTTGACGTCGCCCTTTGGCGTGAAGACGAAGACCTGGTCCTGGAACAGGTCGAGCTTCAGGCCCTCGACGAACTCGGTCGGGTCAACGACATCGCGCTGCCAGTCCATGAGCTGCCGCACCCACGCAAGCTTCGCGTCGTATTCCCGGTCGGCCTTGCCGCCTTCCTTGTAGCGCCAGTGCGCTGCGATACCGAGCTCGCTGATGCGATGCATCGCGTGTGTTCGGATCTGAACCTCAAGTGGCTTGCCATCGACCGCGATCACCGCTGTATGCAGCGATTGGTATCCGTTGCCCTTGGGCACGGCGATGTAGTCGTCGAACTCGCCTGGGATCGGGCGCCACATCGAGTGGACAACACCCAGCGCCGCGTAGCAATCGGCGACGTCGTCCACGAGGACCCGTACCGCATGAACGTCGTAGATCTCCTCGAAGCGCGCGCTCTTGCGCTCCATCTTTCGCCAGATGCTGCTGATGTGCTTGGGCCTGCCGCTGATGTCGGCTTTGATCTTCGACTTCGTCAGCGCCTCATCGAGCACGACCATGGCGCGCTTGACGTACTGCTCGCGCTCACGGCGACGCGTCTCGAGCTGATCGGCCAGCCGTCGATAGTTCTCCGGCTCGAGCACCTTGAAGCACAGGTCCTCGAGCTCCCACTTGACCTGCCAGATGCCCAGCCGCTCCGCGAGCGGGGCGTAGATCTCACTCGTCTGGCGGGCGATGCGCTCCTGCTTCTCGCGCGGCAAAGCGCCGATCGTGCGCATGTTGTGGAGCCGATCGACGAGTTTGATGAGGACGACGCGAATGTCCTCCGCCATCGCCAGGAGCATCTTGCGGATGTTCTCGGCCTGTTGCTCCTGGTGCGTCCGACCACCGAACGTGGAAAGCTTGGTGGCGCCGTCGACGAGCGAGGCGACGCGCGGGCCGAAGCGCTCCTCGATGTCGCTCAGCTGGTACTCGGTGTCCTCCGGTACGTCATGCAACAGCGCAGCCTGGACCGACTCTGGATCGAGCCCGAAGTACTCGACAACAAGACGCGCCACCGCGAGCGGATGACTGACGTATGGCTCGCCGCTGGCACGTTTCTGCGTGCCGTGTGCCTCAACGGCGAAGAGCCACGCCTCGCGCACCTTGGTCAGGTCCGCCTGGGGATAGAGCGCCGTCAGCTCCTCCTCCAGCTTCCGTTCCGACGCATTCAGGGCGCGCCGACTGAAGCCGAACGGAATTGCCTGGGCGACCCTATGGCGCGCCCCGGCTCCCGCGACCTGCTCGCGCGGTGGACTCAGGGGCTCGATCGACATCCGAAAGTCAGTGTACCGTGATGACCCCGCCGGTCCGGAGCGCGAGACGAAGGCGGCGTGTGCGTTCTTGAGGGCTCTTCCAAGCTGACCAGGTCAAGACTTTTCGGGCCGCTGATCGCCATCGTTGCCGCGATCGCCGTCGGGTGCACGAGCGCCACGCCGACGCCAGGCCCGACACTTACCCCACCGCCGACGGCCGGTCTTTCAACGATCTCTCCGTTGCTTACGCCGAGCGTTCCTGTGCCCACAGCGACGCCGACTTCGACGCCGACATCAACTCCGCCTCACGGCGCCTCGCCAACGCCGGGCACGACACCCACCACGGAGCCGCCGCCCGATACGGCACCGCCGGAGCCCACCCCACTTGAGTCGTTCTCGCCACCACAGACACTGACGCCCGACACGGGCATGGCCCAAGAGCTCGGTCCCCAGCTACAGGCTGTGCTGGATCAGCAACAACAGACCACGGGCAGCCCCGGCATCGGCGCGTCGATCGCGTTTCCGGACGGCAGCATCTGGTCGAGCGGCAGCGGCGAGGCAATCATTGACCCGCAGGAGTCGGCGGCGGGCGACACGCCCTTCGTCGTCGGCTCGATCAGCAAGACCTTTGTGACCGCCGCGATCATGCAGCTCGCCGACGAGGGCAAGCTCTCGATCGACGATCCGCTCTCGACGTGGATGCCCGACTACCCCGACGCCCAGAACATCACGATCCGCGAGCTGCTCCACCACACAAGCGGGATCTACGACTATTTCGCCGCCTCGAACTACGACGCGCTCGTCTTCGGCTCCATGACCGGCCACAGTTGGACGCCGGAGGAGATCCTTGCGACCTTCGCCCACGCTCCCTATTTTCCGCCGGGCACCGACTACCACTACAGCAACACCAACTTCATCCTGCTCGGCATGATCATCGAGCAGATCACCGGCCAACCACTTGGAGACGTATACCGGCAGCGCTTCTTCGCACCGTTGGGCATGGATGACACCTACTTCCAGGGCAGCGGCCCGCCACCACCGACAGCCGCTGCCGGTTACCTCGAGCGCACAGCCGGGCTCAAGGAGCAGACCGACGGCACCGACTACCGGCCCACGATCTCGGGTGCCACGGTTGCGTGGGCGGCGGGAGCGATCGACGGCAGCGCACGCGACCTGACGGTCTGGGGCGACGCCCTTTACGGCGGCCATCTCGTTCAGCCCCAGGACCTGGCTCAGATGGAGGACTGGACCTACTACCCCAAGACCGACGAGACGTACGGATTGGGTACGCGCAGCCGGGTGATCGAAGGCGAGCGTGTGTTCGGCCACACCGGGTCGATCCGTGGATTCGACGCGGCGATGTGGCACTTCCCGGACACGGACATGACGATCTCGGTGCTGACCAACCTGGGCCACATCGAGGCCAACCCGATCGTCGATGCGCTCGCGGCCGTGGCCGATCCTGCGGTCAACGGGACGGGAGTCGCGGGTCCCGCCGGCCGGCTGACGCTGCCCAGCTCGCGCGCCGCGTCCAGACACTCGCCGGCGCTGGCCATGGCGAACTCCGCCCAGCTCCAGCAGATCCTCGACCAGAAGTTCGCGTCGCTGCACATCCCCTTGCTCGTCTCAGAACCGAGCATCGATGCGCCACCGCCGCCGTGATCGAGTACGTGACTTACCGGGATTCGCGCGAGGTCGACCACCTTTGAGTGCGGCGGCGAGCGAACGCGCCCCGTCGAGTGGCTCCGTCGCCCTAAGCGCTCTGCGCGTTTCGAAGCGTTACGGCCGTTCCACTTGGGCATTACGTGATGTCTCGGTGGATGTTCCGCGGGGTGTCATTACCGCGCTCGTCGGGCCAAACGCAGCTGGCAAATCGACTCTTATACGTACATGGCTCGGGTTTGAGCGTCCGTCCAGCGGCAAAGTGACGGTCACTTCGATCGACCCCCTGCGGTCGCCGGAGCAAGCGCTGGCCAAGCTTGCCTACGTGCCTCAGCGACCTGTCCTATATCGCGACTTGACTGTCGCCGACAACGTCACTTATGCCAACTATCTTCGGCCGAGCCTCGACGTCGTTGGCGCCCAACGATATCTCGACCAGCTCGCCATTCCTTGGCAGACACGGCTACGATACCTGTCCGGCGGTCAGTCCGCTCAGGTCGCGCTAGCCATTGCGCTCTCGAGTGGCGCCGAGATCCTTCTGCTGGATGAACCGCTTGCGAGCTTGGACCCGCTGGCACGTCACGAGGCACTCGAGCTGCTTCGGACTGCCGTTCGCGATCGTGAGCTCACAGCGTTGCTGTCCTCCCACGTGGTCCGCGACGTTGAGCAGGCGAGCGCTCACTTGATCGTCCTTGGCGTCGGCCGGGTATTACTGAGCTCGAGCATCGTTGACGCGCGCAACGAACATCGCGTCGTCGACGAGCCGGCACCCTCTGCTGTGGGGCAACTGCCCGATCAAAGCGGCTGGCTCATCAGAGATCGGTCCGGGACGGCCGGTCGCCCGGCAACGATCGAGGAAATCATGCTCGGGTATCTGTCGCAAGGGCGTGCCGGCGCAACTGGCAGACCGACCCAGGCACCGTAATGACGCGGACGCTCAAACTCGCTTTGCGCCTTGATCGCCTCGAACTGGCGATTTTCGTGCTCTGCGTCCTTGGTCTACTGGGGTGCACGACGTATGTCGTAGCGGCGGTGGCAGGGCTGCTGCCGTCCCTCGCCGACTGCTCCGACCAAACGTCTCCCTGTCCTGCCTATGGACTCCTCAATGACCAGATCGCGATCGGTCATTTGGTGATGCTTGGCTTCCTCGTCGTTGCGATCCTCGCCGGCGCTCTATTAGGCAGCCAACTCGTTTCGCGCGAGATTGAGCGCGGAACGGCTCCTACGGTCTGGTCTTTGGCGCGTTCTCGCCTGCGGTGGTTTGCGCCGCGCGCTGCCGTCGCGCTTGCCCTGTTGTTGGTTCTCGTCATACCTTTGGCCGTAGCCGGACAATTCCTCGAAGGCGCGATCGAGCCGACGGTGGACCCGTCGGCAAGCATGATCGACCTGCCGACGCGCGGCCTCGGTTTATTGAGTGTCGCGATCGGGACCTTCGCAGCTGGGCTGTTTCTTGGCGCAGTGTTCGGGCGAATGTTGCCGGCGCTCCTAGTGACAGCCTTCGCCGGTGGCGTCGTCATCGCCGCGGTGGCGTTGCTACCCGCACTCGTCGGTCAGCCGAAGGTGATTGGCTCTTTCCCGAGCGCCGCGATCGCCCACTCGATCGTCTTCGAGCAGCGCTTCCGCACCCCGAACGGCGAACTGCTAAATCTCGACGAAGCAATGGCGATGGCACCAGCCGGGACAAATCCTGAGGATTGGGCGTGGCAGAACTTCGACCGCGTCGCCTACGGCATATCTGGCAGTGACTACCCAACGATTGCACTGACAACGGCCGCAATTATTGCCTTGGTCAGCGTTGGTCTGGTGGGCTGCGCGGCCCTCGTTGTTCGGCGTAGACGTCCAGAATGAGAAAAACGGCAAGACAGTTGGCCGAACGGATCCACGCCTACCGATTTTTCGACCCCGAGGCTCGTTGCGAACCGAGGCCGGCATGAGACGCCGCCGTTCGTAAGCTCCCGTAGACAGCGCGCCATTTCGCGGACGACGCAAAACTTGGATCGGCGCAACCGCGGTCCATGGGTGAGCGGCGCACCGGTCTTCGGCCGTTCGGCCGTATCGAACGCGTACAGCAACGACTCGTAGCGTCGCTCGTCAAAAGCCGGCTTGCCGATGAACCAGCCCGGCGGCGTGACGTCGTGCAGCTCGTTCCAGGCGTACCGGATGGCTAGTAGGCCATACGGAGCCGCTGACCCCCTGGGCGATGCCCGACTGCTGACTGCGGCCGCAGTCGAAGGCGTAACGACCGACCCAGAAAACGTGTTGACGAACCGAGCGTGGTTGCTGTCGTAACCCAGACAAGCGGGCCGCTCGGCCACTGGGTTGCGGTCAATCCAGACTGGCGGTCCATCGGTACGGACGCGGTAGCGTCGGCATTCGTGCCCGACTCCGTTCCGCGCGCCGCGTAGGCTGGCCCGCTAATGGCTCGATGTCAATCAATAGGCCGCGCAAGGCATCACCCAAGTATTGGCGTTTCGTGCCTACTCTGTCGTCGATGTCATCGACGAAAGCCCATTGCGTTGAGGGCGGCGCGGGCGATCGCGGCCTCGTCCCACGGAATGGGGCCTTCGGCGCGGGCCAGCGTGTGCTCGTGGCCTTTGCCAGCGAGCAGGACGATGTCGCCGGGTCGTGCCAGCTCAAGGGCCGTGCGAATAGCCACGCCGCGGTCCTCGATCAGGAACAGATCGTGACCGCGGCGCCTGCCCGCCTCCTCCGCGCCGGCGGCGATCTCCTCGAGGATGGCCATTCGCTCATCGGTGCGCGGGTCATCCTCCGTGACCACCACGATCCGAGATCGTTCGCCGGCGGCGCGGCCCATCATGGGCCGCTTGGCGACATCGCGCGCGCCGGGCGACCCGAACAGAGAAATCAGGGAGCCACCGCGCGCGGCCGCGACCGGATTGAGCGCGTCGAGTGCCGCGGCCAGGGCGCCAGGCGTGTGGGCGAAGTCGACGAACACGTCGAACGGCTGGCCCTCGTCGATCAACTCCATTCGGCCGGTCACCGCACGGACGGAACCCAGGCCGTGGCGCATGGCGGCTGGATCCAGGCCAAGCAGTTCGCCCACACCGATCGCGGCAAGCGCATTGAATGCGTTGAAGCGCCCCGCCAGGTTGATCTGAAGCTCGTCTTCCCAGCGCGCTGTCCGGACGTGCAGGCGCAGGGCGCGTCCGTCGTCGCGCACGGCGGAGGCGACGATATCGGCCTCGGCGTCAGGACCCACCGCGTACGTCAGCACCCGTGCACCAGCTGCGCCGGCCGCGGCCGCCATCTCGGCGCCCCGTTCATCCTGCGCGTTGATCACGGCGCCCTTGGGCCATGCCTTCTGCGGGTTGTCGGGGCTCACCGCCAGGCGATCGAAGAGCGAACGCTTGGCCGAGACATACGCCTCGTAGGTGCCGTGTAGGTCGAGGTGCTCGTGAGTCAGGTTGGTGAAGACGGCGATGTCATACGCGATCTGCGCCACGCGCTCGAGGGCCAGTCCATGTGAGGTCGTCTCGACGACCGCGAGTTGGTCGCCCGTGTCGAGCATCCGGCGCAGATCGGTCTGGATGACAGGCGCCTCGGGCGTCGTGTGCCCGGTGTAGCCCTGGCTCTCGCCGCCGACGATGACCTCGATCGTCGTCAGCAGCCCCGTCGGCAGGCCGCATGCGAGGAGCATGCCGCGCACGAGGTAAGAGGTCGTCGTCTTGCCGTCCGTGCCGGTGATGCCGATGACGCCCAGCTCGCTGCTCGGGAAGCCGTTGACCCACGCCGCCGCGAGGGCCAATGTGGAGCGGGTTGACGCGACCAGGATCTGTGGCATATCCACCCCGGCCACGGCCCTTTCGGCCACGACGGCGGCGGCACCGTTGGCGACGGCTGCAGCGGCGTAATCGTGGCCATCGCTCTCAGCACCCGGAACGGCCACGAAAAGGTCGCCCTGCGCGACCGCGCGCGAGTCGAACGCCACGCGGTTGACCGCTACGGCTGCGACGGACACGCCCGACTGAGCAAGCACGGTGCGTAGCATCCCGCGCGACTCGAGCTCGCGCACCAGATCGCCGAGCAGGTGCTCGCTCACGCCTCTCCCCCTCCGATGACTTCGTCGCCGCCGGTCTCCGCCGGGCCGGCACCCGGACCGCCGCCACGCCGGATGAACGAGCGCGCGATGTCGAACGTCCGTTGCAGCTCCGGGATGCGCAGCAGGCGGGAGTAGAGGGCGTAGACGAGCGCCGCGCCGGCGCTGGCGATGATCACCTGGATGAGGAGCACGAACCGACCCGGTTCAAGACCCACAACAGATTCTGTGGCGCGCAACAGAACCGCGGCACCGATGGCGGCCAGGAGCGCGCCGATGGCAAAGACGAAGAACGGCTTGATGACGGTCTCGAGTCCCGTGCCTGGCGTCCTGCGCCAGAGGAGGAAGCCCAGCGCTGTGGCCTCGGCGAAGGCGCCGCACGACAGGCCCAGCGCTATGCCCGATAGGCCCATCGTGCCGACCGTGGCGAGGCTGACGACGATGCTCGTGGTCATGTCGAACAGCGCCGTGATGACCGGCGTGCGCGTGTCATGGCCGCTGAAGAAGGCACGAGCAAAGATAATGACGAGCGAGTAGAACGCCAGGCCGAGGAGCAGGAAGGACAGCGTGTCGGCCGTTTGCGACAGCGCGTGCGCATCGAGCCCAACGAAAAGCATGTCAACCACCGGGCGCCGAATGACGATTCCCACCGTGGTGACGAACAGCATGATCCACACCATCAGCCGGACCGAGCCGACGATCATCCGCCCGAACTCACTCGCGGAGCCGGACGCGACGGCGCGCGACAGCGACGGCAACAGGACGATGCCGAGCGGGAAGCCGATCACGCCAAGTGGGATCTGCATAAGGGTCCAGGCGATGTTGTAGCTCGTCACTGCCCCCACGCCAACACCGGTCGCAAGCATCGTGGCGACCACGAACGTGATCTGGTTCGCTCCCAGTCCTAACGCCCTGGGCGCCATGAGCAGCAGCACCTGGCGGGCCGATGAGTCCGACAGGTCAATATCGAACGACAGGTGGAACTTCTCCTGGAGCACCGGAATTACCTGAATGCTGAGATGGAGCAGCGAGCCGAAGACAACGCCGATGGCCAGCGCCTCGACTCCCAGGTAGGGACCCAGGAAGATGGCCGCGGCGATGATCGCAATGTTGTAGACCGACGGCGCCACTGCCGCGGCCCCGAAGCGGCCGCGCGCGTTGAGCACGCTCGATGCGACCGCCGCGAGCGCAAGCAGGATCGGTGAGAGGAGCATGATCCGGGTCAGGCGCACCGTCAGCTCAGTGCCAATCGCGTCGAAGCCGGGGGTGATGATCGGCACGATCTGCGGCGCAAAGATTGCGACGATGATCGACACGCTGAACAGGACCAGCAGCATCACGTTGAGCACGGTCGACACGACGCGCCAGGCGCGATCTTCCTCGTTGCGGCTGAACATGCCGGAGAGGACAGGGATCATTGCCGAGCTCAACGCGCCCGCCGCGACCAGCTGGAAGATCGCGTCCGGAACGCGGAACGCCGCGAAGTAGGCGTCAAGCTCGGTGCCCGCGCCAAACTCGTTGGTGATGATGACGATGCGGACGTAGCCAAGGATCCGCGACACAAGGAAGGCGACGGCCACGACCAGGCCGGCGCGTGCCAGGGTGCGCCCGCTCACGGGTTCGTAGGGTCGGCCGATCCCGATGATCGCGGGTGTGCCTGGCGATAGGCGGTGCGCAGGCGCGCCGGCGATACATGCGTGTAGATCTGGGTCGTGCCCAGGCTCGCATGACCAAGCAGCTCCTGGACGACGCGCAGGTCGGCGCCGCCTTCGAGCAGGTGGCTGGCAAATGAGTGCCGCAACGTATGCGGAGACGTTCCGGAAGGCATCCCCGCGGCGCGCATCAGGCGATCGAGCCGGTAGCGGACGCCGCGCACTCCAATCGAGCCGCCGCGCGAATTGAGGAACAGGGTTCCGCTGTCCGGTTGTCCAACTTCCGACTTGGCGCGCAGCGCCGGGCGACCCTCTGACAGGTAAGTTTCGATTGCTTCGCGCGCCGGTCCGCCGAGCAGCGTGACGCGCTCCTTGCGGCCCTTGCCCATCACGCGCAGCTCGCCGCGTGTCAGATCGAGATCCGCGAGCTGCGCGCCGGCAATCTCGCTGATACGCAAGCCCGCGGCATACGCCGTCTCGACGATCGCCACATCCCTCAAGAGCAACGCGTGCTGGGTCGTGGGCTCGACGTGTGCCTCATCGATCAGGCGCTCAATCTGGGCGACGCCCAGAACCTGCGGCAGACGGCGTGGCAGGCGCGGCGTCAGCGCGGCCGACCACGGATCGGCGTCGACCAGGCCTTCGCGCCGAGCGTAGCGATAGAAGGAACGCAACGCCGCAAGGCGGCTGCTTATGGAGGGCTTCGAAAGGCCTCGGTCCGTGAGCTCGCCGAGATACGCACGAACGGTGGTTCTCCCCGGATCGCGCCAATCGGTGTGTCGCGCATCCAGGAAGTTCAGGTACTGACCGATGCCGGTGCGGTACGCACGGCGGGTGTTCTCGGACGAGTCGCGAGCGGCGAGCCGGCCGAGGAACGCTTCGAGCGCCTCGGCGCCGGTCACGCTGCGCGCGGCGTGCGTCGAGTCGTTGGTGGTCGGCGCGTTGTCGACGAGCCGCGCTTCGCCGGCGTCTTTCCCCGTGCGCCTCCGCGCCGCAGCGAAACGAGCGCTGCCGGGTTCGGCTCGCCGCCGGGCAGCTTCATGCCCGCAACGTAGCGCTCCGGCAGCTCGATCGGGGCACCGCACTTGAGGCAGATCGCGCCACTCTCGCCCTCGCGCGCGACTGGGCCGTCGTCGGTGTCGTGAAGCGGGCCGAGGGGCTCGCGCGACGAAGTGAAGTCACATTTCGGGTAGCGCGAGCAGCCCCAGAAGACGCTGCCGGTTCGTCGCGCTCGCCGCGCCGTGAGATGGCCTTCGTTGCATTTGGGGCACGCGACCTCAAACGGCAACGGATCGGGCGGTGGTGGTCCCGTGCGGCGAATGTATTTGCACTCCGGGTAGCGCGAGCAGCCGGCGAACGGCCCAAACTTTCCGCGCCGCGCAATGAGCGTGCCCTGGCCGCATTCGGGACAGGCCTCGCCCACTCCCTCGACAGCGGGCATCTCCTGTTCCTCGCCGGGCAGCGGTCGCGTCTCGCGGTGCTCGGGGTACAGCGAGCAAGCGAGA
>JBBQEC010000050.1:0-11828 GCA_038320305.1 Candidatus Limnocylindrales bacterium
GATCGTGGAGGCCCAGCGATCACGCGGCTTGAACACGGAGGGTGGACTTCGCGCTCGCGCGCGCGGCGTCCTGCCAGTGGCAGGGCCGCTCGTGCTGAGCGCACTGACGGAGGTCGAGAACCGCGCCATGGCGCTCGAGGCACGTGCCTTTGCCGCGCCCGGCAAGCGCACCGTCCTGCGTGCCTACCCGGACAGCAGCGCGCAGCGCGCGCTCCGCTGGGGGCTCGTGCTGTTGACCATCGTTCTCCTCGCGGCTGCTTTCAGTGGCGCACTCTCGTGGCTGCCGTGAGTGGGCCGCGCGCGTGACTCTTTCGATGGACGCGGTCACGTACCGCTATGCGGGCACGCTGACCGAGTCGCTGCGCGGCGTGAACCTGTCGATCGAACCAGGCCGCGTTGTGGGGCTCGTTGGGCCCAACGGCGCAGGCAAGTCGACCCTGTGTCTGTGCGCCGTTGGGCTGGCCCCGAGCGTGGTTGGCGGCGCGCTCACCGGCGCCGTCAAGATCGACGGCCTCGATACCAGGGACACGCCGGCGCACAAGCTCGCACAGCACGCCGGGATCCTGTTCCAGGAGTCGCAGACGCAGATCACGAGCGGCGCGCCGTCAGTCTGGGAGGAGATCGCATTTGGGCCGCGGAATCTGTCGCTGACACGCGACGAGGTCATCGAGCGCACGTGGGCAGCGGTCGACGCGCTTGGCCTGGGCGCCATCGTTGACCGCGATCCGGGACGGTTGTCGGGCGGTCAGGCCCAGCTCGTCGCGCTGGCGGCAGTGCTCGCGCTCGGTCCCAGGTACCTCGTGCTCGACGAGCCAACCTCGCAGCTCGATCCGCTGGGTACGCGGCTTGTTGGCGACACCCTCGCCAAAGCCGCCCGGGAAACCGGCGTCGGCGTGCTCATCGCCGAACACAAGACGGACCTGCTCGCGCGCATGTGCGACGAGATCGCAGTCATCAGCAACGGCGCGATCGTGGCTCGCGGTCCAGCGGAAAGCATCCTGTCCGACCCTGCGCTCCATCAGTGGCGCGTTACGCCGCCGGCGGATGTGGCGCTGCGCCAGGCCGTTGTCGCCGCTGGGCTGACGTGGAATGGAGAGTGGCCGTGATCGGCGATGGCACAGTTGCCGGCGTCGACCTTGCAACGGAGGACCTGGGCTTCGTCTATCCCGACGGCACCCGCGCCCTGTCGAAGGTATCGCTGACGATCGCCGCCGGCAGTCGCGTCGCCATCATCGGCCAGAACGGCTCCGGCAAGTCGACGCTCGTGCGCCACTTCAACGGGCTGCTGCGCGCGACGGAAGGACGCGTCCTGGTCAACGGCCAGAGCATCGGCCAGACCCACGTTGCGAACCTCGCGCGGCTGGTCGGTATCTCGTTCCAGAACCCCGATCGGCAGATCTTTTCGGCCAATGTGCGATCGGAAGTCCGATTTGGGCCGCGCAACATTGGCCTGCGCGAGCTGGATCTTGACCGTCGCGTGGATGCGGCGCTGATGCAGGTGGGGCTGGCCACGATGGTCGACACCAACCCGTATGACCTTGGCTTTTCGGAACGCAAGCTACTCGCGCTCGCGTCCGTGATCGCCATGGGCACGCCCGCAATCGTGCTCGACGAGCCGACCACCGGCCAGGATGCGGACGGTGTGGCGCGCGTAAGGCGGATCGTTGCGGAGCTGTCGGACGAGGGCCGCACCGTGGTGGCGGTCAGTCACGATATGACGTTCGTGGCCGAAACGTTCGATCGCGTCCTGGTCCTGCGCGACGGTCGGCTGGTGCTCGACGGCTCAGTCGACGATGTCTTCGGCGAGAAGAGCTGGGGCGTGCTCGCGTCGACATTCCTCGAACCCCCACTACCGGCCCGACTCGGCGCGCGACTTGGTCTGGGCGCAACGCCAACGACGGCATCGTTCGTCGCGGCCCTGGCTGCCCGCGATGACACATAGCACTCGCCCGTGTGACGCGCAGCCGTCGCGACTTTGAGCAAATCGGCGGGCTTACGATTGGCGCTCCGGCGGCGGAGTGAAGGTCTACGCTCGCATACGGATACGATTCGCTCCAACGGGGTTGGAGTAGTTGCTTAGGAGGTTCTCGTGATACAGCGATTCATCGGCGCCTTAGTCGGCGCCTTAGTGACTTTCATCTTCCTGTGGTTCAGCCACCTGGACTCCACGGCGTGGGCAATCGCTGCGACTGCGGGCGCCATCACCAGCTTCTTCTGGCCCATCGTCCTTGGATTCTTCTTGGTGCGCCGGGTCAAGAACCGCCGCAACGACCAGATCCAGGACGAGGTTGCTCGTCAGGTGGCCGAGCAGAACCAGCACCGCTAGCCCGCGGGACCGTTCTCACATCACGGATGTACCCCCGCACGCGATCGGCGTCAATTCAAAACAACGAGCGGCACCTCTGACAGGACGCCATCGACGATCGACCACGCCGTGACATCGGGGTGGTCGAAGTCGATGAGCGAGCAGACCACGTACAGCGAGTCGGGGTAGTTGGCGAGACCGATGTCCGTCTGCGATGGCCGTGCCGGCGACGCGACATGCGAGTGCACGATCGCCCAGACCACTTCGTCCGCGTCGTCCAGCTCCATCCAAACTGTGAGCTGTTCCTGAGCGTCGATCATGTAGCGATACGGCGAGTCCGCCGCGTTGCGCAGCCCGACCCATCGCAGCGCCGTGCCACCTGCGCCCCAATACTTGTCCGAAACGAGGATTCCGCACGCCTCGTTGGGTAAGCCCACGCGCATGGCGTCGATAAGATCGTGCAGCACGGTCGCGGGCACGGTGGCCACACCAGGACTCGTGCCCACGGACGCCGGGTCGCGCTTGATCGCGGCCCATTCCTCGGCCGACGGCAGCGCGTCGCGATCGTTCACCAAAGGTTCAGTTCCTCCACGGACTCGTGGTCCAGGTCGCGCGACCAGACATCCTCCGACAGATACTTCCAGCCACCGTCAGCCAGCAGGGCCACGATTGTGCCCGACTCCATCTGCTCGGCGATGCGCGTCGCCACGGCCAGGACACCACCGGACGAGACGCCGGCGAAGATGCCCTCAACGTCCGTCAGCCTGCGCAGAGCTTCGATCGACTCAGCGGTCGTGACCAGGTATTTGCCATCGAGCACGGACGCGTCGAAGACCTCGGGCACGAAGCCATCGTCAAGCGAGCGCAAGCCCTGGAGCATCTCGCCGGGCATCGGCTCGGCCGCATACACCTTCGCGTTAGGTCGTTCCTCACGCAGCCGCCGACCAACCCCAGTCAGCGTGCCGCCGGTTCCCAGACCCGCGACGAAAACATCGATCTCGGGACAGTCCTCGAGGATCTCGACTGCGGTCGTCTCGTAGTGCGCACGGGGATTTGCAGGGTTGGCGTATTGGTCGGGCATCACGAAGCGCGGATCGTCGGCCGCCATTTGGCGGGC
Source organism: Candidatus Limnocylindrales bacterium (assembly GCA_038320305.1). Lineage (GTDB taxonomy): Bacteria > Chloroflexota > Limnocylindria > Limnocylindrales > CSP1-4 > JALYGJ01. Next base: position 3,423 of record JBBQEC010000050.1, read on the forward strand.
CAGGGCCACAGCACCGTTCGAACCAAGCGATGCGGGCGAATCGACGATCGTGACGCCGTAGATCTCGAGCAGCTGGCGACGCTCGCGGGTCACATTGGCCGGCATGACCACGGTCAGGGGCAAGCCGCGCAGCTTGCAGATCATGGCCAGGGCAATGCCGGTATTGCCCGACGTTGGCTCGAGAACGATCGAGTCGGGCGTCAGCCGTCCGGACGACTCGAGCGATTCGACCAGGTAGCGCGCGACGCGATCCTTGACCGAGCCGGTCGGATTCATGCCCTCAAGCTTGGCGTACAGGTGAACGCGAGGATTAGGACAGAAGCGAGGAATCTCGACGAGGGGCGTGTGTCCGATCGCCTCGACCAGTGACGGATAGCGCCTCGGAGCGCTCAACGACCCCCGGCCATCGCGGGCAGGATGATCAGCGCGTCACGCTCGGCGACGGGCGTGTCGAGGAGCTGTAGATAGCGCACGTCCTGGCCGTTGAGATAGACGTTTACGAAACGGTGCAGACCGCCGTCAGGTGTGAGCAGCTGCTCACCCATTTCCGGATAGCGTGTCACGAGGTCCGTGACGACCTCGCCAACTGTCGAGCCGGACGCTTCGACCTCTTTCTGCCCATCGACCTGCGTCCTGAGGACCGGCGGAATGCGGACGCTCGTCACGAGATGGCCGCAAATGCCGCGGTCTGCCGCTCGACCTGAGCTGAGCCGGCTGCGGCGGTGCCACAAGCAGGACACATCGGGTCACGGCGCAGCTTGACTTCGGTAAACGTTCCGTCGAGCGCGTCCCAGATCAGCAGCCGGCCAACGAGCGGATCGCCGAGCTTGAGGATGAGCTTGATCGCCTCCGTCGCCTGGAGGAGGCCCATCACGCCCGGGACAACACCGAGTACGCCGGCAACGGAGCAGCCCGGAGCAAGCTCGGGAGGTGGCGGGGTGGGATAGAGGCAGCGGTAACAGGGGCCCTCATAGGGGACGAAGACTGTCAGTTGCCCCTCGAAGCGGAATACCGATGCGTGCACGACGGGGATTGCCGCGCGAACGGCCGCGTCGTTGAGCGTGTAGCGCGTCTCGAATGTGTCAGTGCCGTCAATGACGACATCGTAGCCGGCAATGAGCTCGTCGACGTTGGCTTCGGTCAGCATGTCGATGTGCTGGACGACCTTGACCTCGGGGTTGAGCGCCTTGATCGCCATTGCCGCCGACTCTGTCTTCTTCATCCCGATCCGGTTCTCGGCGTGGACCACCTGGCGCTGCAAGTTCGAGAGATCGACCGTATCGAAGTCGACGATGCCGATCGTTCCGATCCCGGCCGCGGCGAGATACAGGAGACCCGGCGAGCCCAGCCCACCGGCACCGATGAACAGCACCTTTGCGTGCTCCAGCTTTGCCTGTCCCTCCGGACCGACCTCGGGCATGACCAGATGACGCGCGTAACGCGGGTTCGTGGCGATGGCCGGCGTGTTCTGCGGGAGCTCCCACGGCCGATCCTCAGCTCGCCAGCGGCCAATCCCACCAGCAACCGAGTAGACATCCTCGTAGCCCATCTGTGCGAGCTGCATCGCGGCCCGCATCGAGCGCGCGCCAGCAGCGCAGTAGATGACTACGGCTTTGCTCTTGTCCGGGACGACATCCTCGACGCGCGCCGCGACCTCGGCCGGCGGCAGCAACGTCGCGCCGTTCAGGTGACCGGCACGCCACTCATGCTGCTCGCGCGTGTCCAGAAGCGCAGCTCCGCGATCGATCAGATCCTGCGCTTCCGCGGGCGTGATCTCGCGAACGCTAGGACTCATCTGGGGCCTGCCACGTCACGCGGTCGCTGGTCGCATCGCGCAGCGTCTCGAGCGAAAGCATCGCGCACTTCATGCGCGCCGGGCTTATCTCGATGCCCAGGTTGTTGAGGACGTCCTTGCTGCCCATGTGAGAGATCTCGTCAAGCGACTTGCCCTTGATCTCGTCCGTCAGCATGCTCGCCGATGCCTGGCTGATTGCGCAGCCACGGCCGGTGAAGGCCACTTCCTGGATCGTGCCGTCATCGTTGATGCCGAGCATCAGCGTGATGCGGTCGCCACACAGTGGGTTGGCGCCTTCATTTGACGTCGTCGGAGACTCGAGGACGCCGAAGTTGTGCGGGTTTCTGTAGTGCTCGAGGATCTCGTCGCGGTAAAGGTCGTCCATCTCTGCTTTCGAGTTGTGGGTGTTAGTCGGAGGCTTGCTGACTGGCGGCCGGACGCGGCGCAAACAGACGTTCGACCTTGTTCAATGCGTCGGCAAGTCGATCGATGTCATCGCGGTCGGTGTAGATGTAGAAGCTCGCGCGTGCACTGGACTCTTCGCCCAGCCGCTGATGGAGCGGCATCGTGCAGTGATGACCGGCGCGGATGGCGATCGCCTCGCGGTCGAGAAGCGTGGCCACGTCGTGCGGATGCGCCTCGGCAAGGTTGAACGTGATGATTCCGGCGCGGGCGTCCGAGGTGTGGGGGCCGTGGATGCGGATGGTTGGCACGCGCTCGGGCAGGATCGCCAGCGCGTAGTCGACAAGGTCCTTCTCGTGGGCTCGAACGTGCTCCATGCCAACGTTGTCGAGATAGTCCAGGGCCGCGGCCAGGCCGATCGCGGCGGACACGTCGGGCGTGCCGGCCTCGAACTTGTACGGAACCTCGTTGAACGTCGAGTGGCGCAGCTTGACCTCGCGAATCATCTCGCCACCGCCCATGAACGGCGGCATCTCCTCGAGGATCTCGCGTCGCGCCCAGAGCGCGCCGCTGCCTGGCGGGCCGAGCGTCTTGTGGCCGGAAAAGACGAGGAAGTCGCAGTCCAGGTCCTGGACGTTGACCGGCCCGTGAGGCACCGCCTGGGCCGCGTCGATGAGCACCAGCGCGCCGGCATCGTGCGCCTTGCGGATCATCTCCTTGGTCGGATTGATCGTGCCGATGCCGTTTGAAACGGCCGTGAAGGCGACGAGCTTGGGGCTCGTGCGCAGCAGGACCTCGTATGAGTCCTGGAGCAGGCGGCCGTCGTCATCGAAGGGCACGAACTCGAGATCGGCGTCCTTCTCCTGGGCGAGCATCTGCCACGGGATCAGGTTCGAGTGGTGCTCCATCTCCGTCAGCACGATCGTGTCGGCGCGCTTGATGTTCTTGCGACCCCACGCGTACGCAACGAGATTGATCGCCTCTGTCGCGTTGCGCACCATGACGATCTCGTGTGCGTCCTTGGCACCAAGGAAGGAGGCGATCCTAGAGCGCGAGCCTTCGTACGCCGCGGTAGCTTCCTCGCCGATCTCGTAGATGCCGCGGTGGACGTTGGCGCTGTACTGGTTCAGGTATTTGCTCATCGCCTGGGCAACGACGCGCGGCTTCAGGCTCGTCGCGGCACTGTCGAGATATGCGAGGCGACGACCCTTGAAGTCACGCTCGAAGATCTCGAAGTCCGCCCGGATGGCGACCGGGTCGAGCGACCTGACGACGGCCATGGCTAGCTCAGCTCCTTATCAGCTCGCGGAGCCGTGCTCCGGCGGTTCGGGCGGCTCTGGCTCGTCGGCGGCGTCCTCCATTCCGGCTTCACGAAGGATCGGAGCGTAGCCCTCTTCCTCGAGCCGCAATGCCAGGTCACGTCCGCCGGAGGCCACGATTTGGCCCTTGGCCAGGACGTGGACAACGTCCGGAGTGATGTAGTTCAGCAGCCGCTGGTAGTGAGTGATCAGCAGGACGCCCAGGTCGGGGTTCAGCTGTGCGTTGACCCCTTCCGCGACGATGCGCAGCGCGTCAATGTCAAGGCCGCTGTCGGTCTCGTCGAGAATTGCCATCTCCGGCCGCAGCACAGCCATCTGGAGCATTTCAAGGCGCTTCTTTTCGCCGCCACTGAAACCTTCGTTGACGTAGCGCGCGGCGAACGCGTCGTCGAGCTTGAGCAGCGCCATCTTCTCCCGGAGCAGGCGGCGATAGTCGCCCATCGAGATGCCGCCCTTCGTCGGGTCGGACGGATCCCACACCGTCGCGCCCTCGACAGGTGTTTGGTCCAGCGGCCGCATCCGCGCGTTCAGCGCCGTGCGCAGGAAGCTCGCGACGCTGAGGCCCGGGATTGCAGTCGGGTACTGGAAAGCGAGGAAAATGCCGAGCCGACTGCGCTTGTCCGGGCTCAGCTTGATGATGTCGCGGCCCTTCCAGATCACCTCGCCCTTCGTCACCACATAGCCCGGGTGACCCATCAAGGCGTAGGCGAGGGTCGTCTTGCCCGAGCCGTTGCGGCCCATGATCGCGTGGACCTCGCCCTGGCGGACGTCGAGGTTGATGCCGCGCAGGATCTCGTGGTTGCGGTCGGCAACCGGGACGACGTGAAGGTCGCGAATGACGATCGTGCGCTCGTCGGGTTCCGTGGCGTTGTGGCCGGCCGATGCGCCGGCGGGCTGGGTCAGTGTGTCCGTCATAGCTCCGTCTGGTTCGCTGCTTTCGTGGTGGGATCGCCGAGTGGGATCGGCATCGAATGGAATGGGTGGCTGGGACGCGGGGCGGCCAGCTCGTCCAATGTGATCGAGTCGAGCGCGCCGCTGATCGCGCGCTGGACGGTCAGCCACAGGTAGTTCACCGTGCAGTATCCGGTGCGGTCGCAGATCGCGGCATGAGACGGGTCTTCACTGGCGCAGACCATCGGCGCGATCGGCCCTTCGAGCGCGCGCAGGACCTCGCCCATCTTGATCTCGTTGGGGTTGCGGCTGAGCTCGTAACCGCCGCGTGCGCCCCTGGTGCTGTGCACGAGACCCGCTTCACGGAGGCTCACGACGAGCTGCTCCAGGTACGGCCGCGGCAGGCTCTCGTGGTCCGCCATCTCGGCAAGGCTGATCGGCCCGGCGCCGTAGTGCCGAGCGAGCTCGACCATCATGCGCACGCCGTACTCGCCCCTGGTGGAGAAGTGCACGGCGCCGGTGCCGGGGAAGATGCTCCGCGGCCGGGCCTGCTTCTGCTTCGAATTGGCGGCGACGGCCACCGTGGTAGCCAAAGCCGGATCGAGCCGCACGGAATTCCGAGTTATCACGTCGGGATTGAGTCTAGCCGAGGCGCTGGAGCCTCGCAATCACGGGCTGGGTCGTCGTGAGGTCGCCCCTGTGGGTTGCCAGCGTCGTGTTCGCCCGGCGCGAAGTATCGGCGAACCTGACGTTCAACTCTGACCAATCGACGCTCAGCTTCGCCCAATCGACGCTCAGCTTCGCCCAATCGACGCTCAGCTTCGCCCAATCCTGGTCAGTTGTTCGCCGGACGCCAACACACAGATAGGTTCGGGCACTCAAAGCCGACCCTCCCACGCCATCTTCGCTGTTATTTCGCCGCTGACGAACACGCCCACAACCCGGCTCGCCATACGCCAGACAACTTCGTGCGTCGTCGGCAACATCGCAGATCATCTGAACAACTATGTCCTCCGCCAGCACTTTGGCGGAGATCCAACCAGTCAGCAACGGCCGCTTGAGTCCGCACACTCACAACTTTTCAGATCACTTGGCTAAACGGTTCCTCGTTCAAGGCGCGCCCGCGAGGAACGTGACAGAAGTGACCGATTGTGTGTAGATCATCTGCAATCACGTCTGTCAACCGCTGACGACCGGGCTAACCTCGCGGTCATGGAATTCAGCGAGGTCGTTCGGCGGCGGCGGATGGTCCGCAACTACGATCCGGACAAGCCGGTCTCGCGCGAGGCTCTCGAGCGTATCGCCGCGGCCGCCCAGCGGGCACCCAGCGCCGGCTTCAGCCAGGGTCAGCGGGTCCTGATCGTCACGGACCCGGAGCGGCGCCACCGCATCGCGGAGATGTGCCACGAGCCCGAGTTCGTCGAAGCCGGCTTCGATCCGTGGGTCAGCCGGGCGCAAGCGCTGATGATCCCGACCGTCAGCGAGGAGCTCTACCACGCTCGGTACCGCGAGGCGGACAAGGTCGAGGACGACGGCACGGAGATCGACTGGCCGATCCCCTACTGGTACATGGACATCGGTGCCACCGCCCTACTCATTCACCTTGCGGCGATCGACGAAGGACTCGCCGCGGGTTTCCTGGGTCTGGCGGACTACTCGGAGTTGAACGCCTACCTGGGCATTCCGCCCGACCAACAGCCAGTCGGCGTGATCACGATTGGTCACCCGCTGCCCGACAGGCGTTCCGGCTCCCTCAGGCGCGGCTGGGTACCGCGCGCCGACTTCGCCCACTGGGAGCAGTGGTGAGCGGCTAGCGGATGCCTGTGTCGTAGTTGATCTGGACGGTGACGTACTGGCCGGGCACGACGGTGACCGAGACCGGTTGAGCGATCGGATACGAGTCGGTTGAGGCCGGCGCGACAACGTAATCACCCGGCGCGACGTCCACCTGGAAGGTGCCATCACCGCTCGACGCGACGTGCGCGACGACCTTGTTCTCATCATCGAGCACCACCATCTGCGCGGCGAATGGCGTCAGGCACGCGGACGGCACAGGGTTGTCGGTCCCTGCGTCGCCGCCGACTGGGCACGTGGGGCCAAGGATCACGCTGCCTTTGATCCCCGATGGGGGAGTCGGCGTCGTACCGGAGATACCGATGTCGCCGCAACCGACCGCCACGAAGGCGACCAATGCCAGCAGACCGAAGACGGCGACGTTTCGCGAGCGCATTGCGCCGCGAATTCTGCGCCTAGACGCGAAGTTTGGTGGGGGAGACATGCTCGGCCTGCTCAGCCGCGCGTGCGAGAACCCACAACAGATCGGCGAATCGATTGACGTATGCCAGCAACCAGTCGCCAATCGCCTCCGTTTCTGACATCGCGACGATGCGTCGTTCAGCCCGTCGAGTCACCGCCCGAGCCACCTCGAGCGCCGCCGACGCACGCGTTTCGCCGGGGATGACGAACTCACGCGGCATTGTTACGGCCGCTTCCCAAGTGGCCAGCTCAGTCTCGATCGCGTCGAGCATCGACTCCGAAACCTGGGTTACGCCGTCCTCGAGCCGATCGACATGCTCGGGGTTCGTGGCCAGCTCGGCGCCTACGACAAAAAGCTCGCGCTGCAGGCGCAGAACGAGGATGGAAAGGTCTGTCAGTCCGTGGTCTGTGAGCGCAATCCGGGCCATCCCAAGGGCAGCGACTGCTTCGTCGACCGTGCCGTAGGCCTCCGTGCGCGGATCGGCCTTCGAAACTCTGCCACCGTAAAGGAGACCGGTCGTGCCATCGTCGCCCTTGCCCGTGGCGACCGCGCTGTGGGCGATCGAGGACCGACGACGCGGAGAAATGGCGCCGACTACCAGACGAGGCCGGCGTCGCGCGGATCCCAGCGCTCAGCCAGCAGGGTGACCTTGACCTCGTTCTGGACGACCGTTTCGACCTGTTCCTTCACCTGCTGGATCATCGTGCCGGCGTAAGGACAGAACGGCGTCGTCAGGATCATCTTGACTTCGGTCTGCTCGGGCGACTGGATGATCTGCCTGATGAGCGCGAGCTCGACGACGTTCATGCCGATCTCAGGGTCCACGACGGCACGCAGCGCATCGAGGATGGCGAGCTCCATCGCACGTGCCTGCGGATCGAATGCGGGAGCCGCAGCAGCAGCTGCGGCTGTCGGATCGGCAGATATCTGATCAGTCATGTCGGATATAGATCGTAGCACCGGCCGCGGAACGCTAGTTGACGACGACTCCGGTCAGGGTGCGCAAGTGCTCGGGCAGGGTCGTGGCGTCATCCCCTGAAAAGCCGGGGCCGCTCAAAGAGCCGTCAGCCTCAAAGAAGGCGTCGTACCGCGCACGGTTGTCAGCGGCATAGCGAAATGCCTCGGCGATCCCGACGCGGCGCAGCTCAGGGTTCTGGGCCAGTATCTCGTCCGGGGTAAGGCCGTTGGCGCGCATCTCGAGCAGATTGCGCACTGTGAGGCGCGTCCCGTAGCAGAACGGCTCGCCATTCATCACGAGTGGGTCTGCCTTGACCCATTTGATAGTCATCGAATCGAGCCCACAACCGCCAAACCTGTCAAATCCACTTGTCGTCGCCGATGCCAGCGCCCTTGAAGAAGAAGCGGATGACCGGGTTGCCCTTGTGATCGCCAGGCAATCGGCCGTGGCGCTTGAGCCGCTCGCTCCAGCGGTCGAAGAGTGCTCGTGCAGCTTCGTTCTCCTCTGGGCTCAGTACGGCGGCACAGGCGTCGCGCAGGCCCGCGAGCATGGCGATGAAATCCAGCATGGGGATCTTGCGGCGCCGATATATGGGCACGAGCCATTCGCCATAACTGACGACGTATGCGTCCTCGCCCGTCTCGAGCGCCCGTGCGAGCTGCTCGATGTGCCGGTCGAAATCGCGCAGGATCAGCCGCAGCTGAGTCTCGTCGTAGCGGTCGTCGAAGCCCGGCGCGATTCGGATCGTCTCCTCGAGTGCCACGCGCGCGAGCCGATCGCGGCT
>JBBQEC010000051.1:0-11801 GCA_038320305.1 Candidatus Limnocylindrales bacterium
CCCGCGGCCAGGATCTGCTGGAACTGCGGGTAGTGCATGTTGTTGGGCGACGTGACGTGGACGACCTCGACGCGATCATCGTCGAGCAGCTCGTCGAGGCTGCCATAGCCGCGCGCCACGCCGATCTTCTGGGCCCGTTCCGTGGCGCGTTCAGCAGATGAGCCGAGCAGACCATGAACCTGCACGCCGATGCGCCGCAGCGCCTCGATGTGCACCGTTCCGATGAAACCACTGCCGATCACGGCAGCGCCAATGCTGCTCAGGGCTCGCTCGGCCAAGGGCCGTCCTCCTGCTACACAGACGCTGAATGCGCGCCCGCATCCGGGCGTGTGCTGCGCATGTTAGTCGGCGCAGTAAACGTTTCCTAGTCCGTTTCTCGGTCGTGTCGTCGGCGACTGTGCCGATAAGTGATCGATAAGCACGCCGCCCGAAACTCACGACATGGACGACCAGCGTCTTGGTGCTGCGTTCCGCGTCGTTCGCATCCGGCGTGGATTGACCCAGGCGCAGCTCGCGCGGCGATGCGATTTGTCGGCCAGCCTGATCTCGCTCGTCGAGCGCGGCCACTGCGACACGCTTTCGCTGCGCACCTTGCGCGCCATTGCGGCCGCCCTTGAGATCAGACTGGAGGTGACACCGCGGATGCGCACCGGCGACATCGACCGGCTGCTGAATGCTGGTCACGCACTTATGCACGAGCAGCTGGCTCGCATGTTCGCGTCACTTCCGGACTGGACAAGCTCCCACGAGGTCTCGTTTGCGATCTACCGCGACCGGGGTGTGATCGACATCCTCGCCTTTCACCCAGCCTCAGGATCGTTGCTCGTGATCGAGCTCAAGACCGAGATGGTGTCGTTCGAGGATCTACTGACGACGATGGACGTTCGGATGAGGTTGGCGCGAACGATCGCCGCGGACCGTGGCTGGTCGGCCAAATCGGTCGGCTGCTGGATCATCGTCGCCGATACCGCGCCCAACCGCCGTCGGCTTCGGCAACATGCAGCTCTGATCGCATCAGCGTTTCCATCGAACGGCAAGACGATCCGAGCATGGCTCAGGGAACCCCGCGGAACGGTCCGCGCATTGTCGATGTGGCGTATCTCGAATGTGGGTGGCGCTAATCGCGTTCCAGCGCTTGTCCGACGCGTTCGCCGGCCACGTGTGAGTCAAAGCGCGGGGTAATTCGCATCAAGGTTGGATTTACGACGCCCGGAAGGCTGCGCCTGCGATTAGCGCCATGCGCGTTAGAAATAGCTCGCGGCCAGTGGGCGCGGCCTGACCGCCCAAGCCCAATTAGCCCCCCGTGAACTGGGCGCGCTTCGCTGCACAACTGGAGTGCGCGTCGACGAAGGCGCCATTCACCAACATGAGCGTCAACGTCAAGGGCAAAAGCTACACCGCGGACACGGTCTGGCGCGTCATCATGCGCGCCCAGTGGTACCGCACCAATGGCACCGTACAGGGTTCGGTGACGCATACCGTGACGTGGTACGAAGAGCGCTTCGGCACCGCGCACCGCGGCGATACCGACGAGCTTGGGTGCATCACGAAGATTCTTCAGAGATAGGTGGGGCGGCAATCACTCTGTCGAGGTAGTCGCCGTTGACGGGGTCCTTGAGGATCAGCTTCTGGCGGCCATCGGGCAGAATCTCGCGCTTGATGACGACGTGGCCGTCATGCATCTCGGGTGCTTTGCCCGCGCCAATTCGCGCGGCCTTGCCACCGCGCCAATCGGCCAGCTGCACCGTTTCCCATGCGCGCGATTTGGCCGAGCGGAACGCCGCGTCCATGACCGCGTTGACGACATACCCGTCGTAGAACGTCTCGCGCGGCGGAGTGCCTGCCTCGATTGATCGGAACATGTCGGTGAACATGTCGATATAGCCCAGCTCGGCCGCCTCGTCGCCGACGGGGAACATCCAGCCGCGATCCGCCTCGCTCTTCTCCGACACGTAACCGCCCGAGCCGCCCGCGGAGAACATCTCGAAACCTGTGCGCAGGAAGTTGTTGACCCAGATCGTGCCAGCCGTGCCGGCAACTTCATCGCGCAGGTCCATGCCGCCGCGGAAGGTCCACGACACCTCGAACTGGCCGAGAGCGCCGCTTTCGAAGCGAATCAGTGCAACTGCGTTGTCCTCATCCCCGATTGGATGGACGAGCGTGTCGGCGTGGCATAGGACCTCGAGCGGCCTGTTTCCCTTGCCCACGTAGTTGCGGATGATCTCGATGCAGTGGCAACCAAGGTCGACGATCGCTCCACCTCCTGTCAGTCGGCCGTCCCAGAACCACGCCGAATGCGGCCCCGGATGAGCCTCGCGCGATCGAACCCAGGTCACCTCGCCGATGGTGCCTGCCTGGACGGCGCGCACCGCTTTGGACGTCTTGGGCGTGTAGCACAGGTCCTCGAGGTAGCCGCCGAACACGCCGGCCTTCTCGACGACGGCCAGCATGCGCGCAGCCTCCTCGGCGTTCCGACCGAGCGGCTTGGTGCACAGGATGGCCTTGCCCGCCTGGGCCGCAAGTGACACGGCCTCCTCGTGCAGAAAGTTCGGGATGCCGATGACGACCACGTCGACATCGGGATGGTCGATCGCGGCCTTCATTTCGGTCGTCGATTCGGGAATCTCCCAGCGCTCGCGGAAGGCCTTGCCGCGTTCTTCGCTGCGCGAATAGACAACGCGCACGCGATCGCGCGAACGCTGTGCGTGAAGCGCATTGGAGTAGAAGTCGCCGATCAACCCGGTCCCGAGCATCGCGATCTGGTGCTGCTGCATATGACCCCTCCTCAAGGGAATTCTAGGATTGGCGAATGAAGCGAATGATCACTGTCCCCGGACAGGGCACTGTCGTAGTCGAGCCGAACGTGGCCTGCGTCCGTCTTGGGGTCAATGTCCTGGCTGATACGGCAGGCGCGGCGCGCGAGAGTGCCGCTCTGACAATGAGGGCCATCCTCGACGCCGTGCTGAAGCAGGGCGTCGCGCGTCGCGACGTGCGTACGGCGCTCGTCTCGCTCAATCCCACGATGGATTACAGCGACAATAAGGGACCGCGCATCACGGGTTACCAGCTCCAGAACAGCGTCGCAGTCACGTTGCGCAACCTGGCCAAGACGGGCGAGCTGATCGACGTGGCTCTCGGCGCCGGCGCGTCCACGCTCGATTCGCTCGACTTCCGACTGGACGATCCCACGCAGGTCACTGAAGAGGCGCGCACCGCGGCAATGACCGATGCCCGGGCACGCGCCACGACGATTGCGCGCGCGGCCGGTGCGAAGGTCGGCGACGTCATTGGCGTCGTCGAAGGCCAGCCCATGTCACCGCCGATGCCGTTTCCGGCCGCGCGCATGGCGATGAAAGCGGAGGCTGCGTCGACGCCCGTGGAAGCGGGGACGCAGGAGCTGAGCGTCTCGGTCACGGTCACCTTCGCCTTGCGCTAGCTGTCAGCTTGAGCTAGCTGTCTCCTTCGACCATGAACCGATATCCCAGCCCGCGCTCCGTCCGGATGTACCTGGGATCCTCGGGATTGTCGCCCAGCTTCTCGCGCAGACGCCGGATATAAACCCGGATGTAGTCCACCTCGTCGACGTAGTCGCGGCCCCAGACTTTGGCCAGCAGCGTTCCGTGCTGCAAAGTGTGTCCGGCATTGCGGACGAGGTGGTAGAGCAGCTTGTACTCGGTGGGCGTCATGTCGACTCGCTGGCCCCGGAGGCGGACCTCCTGGTGCTCGAAGTCGACCTCCAGCTCCCCGGAACGGAACGATGGCGCGCGGCTGGCCGGTGCCGGCATATCCAGCCTGCGCAACACGGCCTTGACCCGAGCCATGAGCTCGAGGTGGTTGAAGGGCTTGGTCACGTAGTCATCGGCGCCCAGCTCGAGACCCTTGACCTTGTCCATCGAATCGTCGTGCGCGGTGAGCATCACCACGGGCACATCGGAGAACGTGCGAATCTGGCGCAGGACCTCGAAGCCGTCGAGGTCAGGCAGGCCGATGTCCAGCAGGACGATGTCGGGCTTTTCGTGTTCGACCGCATCGAGTCCGGTCTCGCCATTGACTGCGCCCAGGACATCTATCTCACGCCACTGAAGCGTGAACCCGATGCGCACGGATTCGATGACGTCGGGCTCGTCGTCGACGACCAGGATTCTCATTCCGCAGGAACCTCTGCGGGTCCCTCGGCCGGAACCACGATGCTGAACGTGCTGCCGTGGCCGGGCTCGCTTAGTACATCGATCCGGCCGTCGTGGGCCTGTGCGATGAGGAGTGTGATGGGCAGGCCCAAGCCGACTCCCGCGGTAGCTTCCGAGCGATCGCGATCGGCAACGAAGAAGCGTTCGAACAGTCGCTCCTGATCCGCCTGGGCGATGCCGTGGCCACGATCGGTGACGGACCACGTCACGTGCGCCTCGGACTGACTGACCGAGACTCTGATGGGGCTTCCCTCGGACGAATACTTTTCTGCGTTCGAGAGCAGATTCACGAGAGCCTGTTCGAGACGGCGGTAGTCGCCAAAGACGGAGATGGTCGGAGACGCGTGTTCGAACTCGATGGTCTGTCCGCGCGCTGAAGCAAGCAGCGCGACGGACGCGATCGCGGACTCGGCGAGTTCCAACGCATCGAAGCGACGAAGCTGGAGCTGGACACGACCGGCTCGGAAGCGCGCGAGATCCAGGATGTCGCCGACCACGCGCTGCATCCTGGTCGTATTTCGATCGATGATCTCGAGCAGCGTGAGCTGCTGATCGGGACTGGGCTCGAGCACCGGGTCCAGAAGCAGTCCGATGCTCGTCCGTATCGCAGTCAGCGGAGTCCGTAGCTCATGGGCAATCGTGGCCAATATGTCCGTCCGCATCTGTTCGATCTCGGCGAGCAGGCGGACCTGGCCGGGGCGCCGCACAAACGATTCCTTGCGCAGTCGTTCGCCGAGCGGCGTCGAGAAGTAGGCGGCACCGCCGTTGGCGCCGTGGACGACCCGCGAGAGCCCGAAATCACAAAGCTCGTCAAGGAGCATCTGCGCGGACTGTTCCTGGATCATCGCACCAACGGCGTCAAATCGAGCCACCAGCTCCGTCGGGGTCACGTGATCGTGCACCAGAGCCAGCGCGGCAACGGCGAGCGGCGACGGTTGCGCCTCGTTCGGCATGGGCCATCCAGCATACGCGCGCGCTCAGGGCGCTAACGGATCGCGGCCACGGTTACGCGTTGCCCGCCGTCAGGTGCGGGAACGTGGCCGCTTTCGCCCGATCGACGGTTGAGGAGGGCGGAGCCCAGCGGGCTATCTGCGGAGATCAAGCTGCGCAGGATCGCCCTCACCCGGGAGGGCCCGGCTGAAGACTGGTGAGAATCCTGATGAATACGGCGTGAATGAGCCGAGGAATACGGTTCAGACAAATGGAGTCGCACCAGGAGGACACGATGACGGACGACAGTGACCAGGTTCGAGTGCCGCCTCGGGAACGTTTCGCGGGCACCGAGCACGTCTTCGACCTGCACGCGATCGCGACGGGACTGCGTCGCGAGGACAACCCGGTGCGCGATGGCCACCGCCAGATGACGATTTTCCACAAGCACCCTCTAACGCTCGTCGTCTTCGACTTCGAGCCAGGCGGAGGGCTTGCGCATCATCACGCCGATGCGCACGTGACGATCCTGGCCCTGTCCGGTCAGCTCGAGGTCGCCACCCCGACTGGCAAGCACGTACTGCCCGAGGGATCCCTGTTGGTGCTCGACCCAGGGGTGGTCCACGACGTATTCGCACCGGTAGCCAGCCAGATGCTGCTGACCGTCGACCGCACGGCGTAGGGCACCGCCCAGCGTCTCGGGCCAGAGCTTGCAGCGCAAATTTCACTCGCCGTTCACGTTAATTGGCGTGCGTATACCCCGGGCGCCTCCTAGCATTTCCTCATTGTTCGATCGGAGCACGGACGCCGTGAGGAGATGTTGATATGGCTGTTGCACAACGGACGCTGATTGCCGAGCGCACCGCAGAGGTAGTCTGGGCGGGTCGGCTTGCGAACGGGGGCGGAACGGTCACCGCGGATAGCGGCGCATTTCGCCAGCTGCCCGTGACATGGGCAGCCAGGACACAGCAGCCGGGCGGCAAGACAAGTCCGGAGGAGCTCGCCGCGGCCGCACATGCGTCGTGCTTCTCAATGGCTTTCGCTCTGCGGCTCGGCGAACACGGTGCTGAAGCGCAGCGCCTTGACATTAGCGCGACGGTCTCGCTCGACGATGTCGAAGGTCGCCCAACGATCGTGTCATCGGCGCTGAAAATGTCCGCCTCGGTGCCCGGGATCGACGAGTCCACTTTCCGGCAGGTCGTAGACGAGGCCGCTGAGCTGTGCCCCATCTCACGTCTCTTCGCCGGAGCAAAGATCACTGTCGACGCGACCCTTGAGGGGCGCTGAGTGATGACAGCTGTAGCGACGTGGCCGATCTTCGAGGCAGCCCTGATCGGCCGTGAACTGGTTGCCGAGCGGACGATGGCGTTCCGCTTCGCGAAGCCGGTTGACTGGACATATCGGGCGGGACAGTTCATCGATATAACACTGCACGATCCGCCTGAGACCGATGCCGAGGGGGACACGCGCGGATTCTCCGTCTCGAGCGCCCCGAGCGAAAACGTGATCATGATCACGACGCGTCTGCGCGACACCGCATTCAAGCGCTCGTTGCAGACCATCGCGCTGGGAACAGCGGCCAAGATCGAGGGCCCCTTCGGCGACCTTCGCCTACATCATGCCCAACGGCCGGCGGTTGTTCTGACCGGCGGCATCGGCATCACGCCATTCCGGAGCATCCTCGTCCAGGCGCTCGCCGACGGCGGTCTGCCCTATCCGGTCGTGGTCCTGTACGCCAATCGGCGGCCGCAGGACGCGGCCTTCCTAGACCAGCTTGCAGCCCTCGCGCGGCAAGACCCGAACCTGACTTTCGTGCCCACCATGACCGACGTGTTCGGGCTGGAACGTAGCTGGGACGGCGAGCGAGGCCGGATCGATCCACAGATGATCAGTCGCCATACGAGAGAACTTGCCGACGCGATCTACTACCTGACCGGGCCGCCCGGAATGGTCCAGGGATTGCGTTCGATGCTTGTAGCTTCGGGCGTCGACGAAGACGACATTCGGACCGAAGAGTTCACTGGCTACTGAGGTCGGGAAGGTGACCATTTCCGTGAAGCGCGTTTACGACAAACCGTCTGTGGACGACGGCTACCGCGTCCTGGTCGATCGACTATGGCCTCGTGGCCTGAGCCACGAGGTTGCGCACGTCGATCTATGGCTGCGCGACATTGCCCCGTCGACAGAGCTGCGCAAGTGGTACGACCACGAAGTCGAACGATGGCCGGAGTTCCAGACGCGCTATCGCGAGGAGCTCGAGGGACATGGCGCCCTGCTCGATCTGATCCATGACATTGAGCGACATCGCACGCACGTGACTCTTCTTTTCGCGGCCCGTGACGAGGAGCACAACGAGGCGCAGGTTCTTGGCGCCGTATTGGCTCAGCGCCCCGCCCATGTGCACCACTAACCGTGCGAGGGATGTGATGACCACGACTCGACCGCCGATCGCGAGTGCCAATCACCTGACGCCGCCGCTTGAGCAGCGCGCGTCGAACGTGATGGCGCGCGCAAGCCTGCGGCGCGAGCTGCGCTTGATCGCGTTAGACCTGCTCGGCCCGCTCGAGCTCGATGATTGCTCTGGCGCAACAGCGGACTGGGTGGATCGGACGACGGAGACGGCAGTCTCCGCGGTCCTGGACAAATCGATGGGGGCGTTGATCAAAGTGCTCGAATCGAAGGTCGCGATGGCGCCGTTGGATGTAATTGACCAACTCGATCAGGCCGCCATTCGGTACGAGACCGGCATCGACTGAGGGACCGAGCTGACGCTCCGGGCCGTGCCACGAGCAGATTTCCATTAATGGCTGTGCAGGTCGATCACGCCATTGTTCACGTGCCGTTCACGGACATCGAGGGCGATCTTGAGCTGCTGACACGAGGCCAAGAGCCGAGCCCCTGAGCTCAGCCTACTGCCTGGAGATCATATCGGGTTCAGCACAACGTGGCGCGTGGGCCAGCTAAAGGCGGTCTGCGCTTTCACCCTCAGACCGACCTGGACGATGTGCGTGCGCTCGCGATGTGGATGACCTGGAAGTGCGCCCTTGTGGGCGTTCCTTTCGGTGGCGCCAAGGGCGGCGTCAGCTGTGGCCACAGCACACCCTGACCGGTGGCATCCGCACGGCCGGCCGAGCCACCGATGGCGAGCGGCTTGCCGGTCACCACGTCGGGGACCGAGTAGCCCTTGTGCATTGAGACGGTGTCCATGAACCCGGCCATGACCTGGGCGTTCGTGCCAACGTCCGGCCGGGATATCCGTATCGGGGCCGACGACGATCGAGCACGCCGCGTAGCGCTTGGGTTTTGGGCTCGCCGGTGCCACGGTCGCCGTCCAGGGCTTTGGCAGGAAAATCTGACCTTCGACCAAGGCCCGGGGCGTCCCCACCATCCAAGCGATGCTGGGCGATACTGCCCACTACCCCCGAGGAGAGGAGATTCCGGCACATGACCGAACCATCGCTGGATCTGAGCACGACGGCACCCGTCGCAGCACCAGCTACGACAGCCCCGGCGCCTGCGACCACGGCAGAGACGGCAGTTGGGACGCTGACGCTTGAGCCCCCGGCGCCAGTCACGGCTGTCCCGGAGGCGCGCGCCGAGGAGGCGGTCAAGCTCGAGCCGGCCCAGGCCATCAAGCTCGACAACATGGTCGCGTCATACTTGGACGCGGTCACGACGCTCGACACGCACGATCCCAAGTTCACTTCGCGCGTCAATGACGTAGCCAAGCTCGGCGACGACGACATTCGCGCCTCCGCCAACGTCTCGAACCGGCTGCTCGACAAGCCGATGTCGGCGATGACCCAGGGTGGCATCAGTCAGGCCGGCAATGTCAGCAAGTCGCTGATGGCCCTACGCAAGCAGGTGGAGGATCTTGATCCGCAGAAGCAGGGCGGCAGCCTGCTTTCGCCGCGCCGCCTGCTGGGCGTGATCCCGATGGGCGATCGGATGGTCGACTACTTTCGCAAGTATCAGTCGAGTCAGAGCCACATCAACGCGATCATCGTCGCCCTTTACGACGGCCAGGACGAGCTGCGCCGCGACAACGCCGATATAGAGCAGGAGAAGTCCAACCTCTGGTCGGTCATGGGCAGGCTGCGCCAGTATGCGTATCTGGCGGAGCAGCTCGACGCTGGCTTGACGGCGCGAATAAGCCAGATTGAGGCGACGGATCCTGATCGGGCGAAGCTTCTCAAGGACGATCTGCTCTTCCCGGTACGCCAGAAGCGTCAAGACCTGCTCACTCAACTCGCGGTCAGCGTCCAGGGCTACCTCGCCCTCGATCTCATCCGCCGCAACAACGTCGAGCTGGTCAAGGGCGTCGATCGCGCCACAACGACGACGATCAGCGCGCTGCGAACGGCCGTCATCGTGGCCCAGGCGTTAAGCGACCAGAAGCTGGTCCTCGACCAGATTACGGCGCTCAATGAGACGACCGGGATGCTCATCGAGTCGACGAGCGACATGCTCCACCAGCAGTCGGGCAAGATCAGCGAGCAGGCTGCGTCCGCGACGATCGATCTCGCCAGGCTGCAGAAGGCATTCCAGAACATCTATATGACCATGGACGAGATCGACTCGTTCAAGGTCAAGGCACTCGATAACCTCGAGACGACCATCAATTCACTCGAGACGGAACTCGACAAGTCCAAGTCGTACGTCAATCGTTCGCGGGCGATGCAGGCTGCCGAACCGCAACTCGACCCTGAAAATCAGTCCCGCCCCGGCAAGTCGTCGGGTTCGTAGGAGCCTCCACCCCTCGTGTCCCGCCGCCGTCTCGAGCTCTTTCTGACCTCGAGACGAAATATCGCCGGAACTGCCATGGCCGTGGTCGGACTTGGTCTTTTGGCGGTCGGCCTCACCAGTGGCGTGGTCGGCGTAGGGATCGTCGCCGGCTTGTACGCCATCGGCTTTCTGGCTGCGCGGCCAGAAACCGGACTGCGGCTGAGCCTGTTCGAGACCGACGACGCGTCGCAGATACGAAGCGGCCTGGAGCGACTGTTGTCGAGCATTCGTTTTCGCGTCTCCGACGACGTCTACCAGCGCGTCGGCGCCATTGCTTACGAGATTGTCCAGACATTGCCCACCAACGGCAGGGACCTCGATGCAACGGATCCCAATGTCAACATCATTCGTCAGACCGCACTCAACTATCTACCCCAGGCGCTGGACGCCTATCTGGCAATTCCGCGCATCTACGCTGAACGGCGCCAGGTGTCGGGTGACAAAACCCCTCATGACATCCTGATGGAGCAGCTCAACCTGATGGCCGACAAGATGCGCGAGACAGCGGACGACATTGCGCGCAACGACACCGAGCGGCTCCTGGTCAACGCGCGCTTTCTGCAGGAACGCTTCGCGAACAATTCGCTTGAGCCGGCTGTGCCCGCGAATACCGGGGCCCCGAGCGAAGACAGGCACATCGTCTGATGACTGATCGCGACCCCAAGGCAGACAACCTCGATCTGGCCATCGGCTGGTTGCAGAAGAGCATTGACGAGCTGTCCGATGTCACTCGGCGCATCCAGGCTCAAAAGGGTGGGCCAGGTGGGCCGGCGGGACCGGGCAGGCCCGCGGGACCGAGCAGGCCGGCTGGACCGCCGACACCGACTCTCACCCGCCAGCCAGGCACGAGCGATGAGAGGCTGCGCAAGCTCGGGAGCACACCTGCACAACTGGCCACAGCGCTCGCGGACGGGTCGGCCGATGAGCAGCCGCCCGCCGGCCCGGGCGATTCGGGATCTAACACGCCGCTTCTGGATCGTTTGGGTCGCGACTTGACCAAGCTCGCGTCGCAGGGGTTGCTCGCGCCAGTGTTCGACCGGGACACGGAAACCGAATGGATCGTTGAGACGCTGCTCCGCTCGACCAAACGCAACCCCGTGCTGCTCGGCGCGCCCGGCGTGGGCAAGACGGCAATCGTCGAGGGACTCGCCCAGCGCATCGTCGCCGGCAAGGTCCCGGACCGACTCACGGGCACGCGCCTGATCGAGATTCCGCTGGCGTCGGTCGTCGCCGGCACGCAATACCGCGGCCAGCTCGAGGAGCGCATGGAGCAGCTTGTGCGCGAGGCGTCGCAGCCCGGCAACGTGCTCTTCCTTGATGAGATCCACATGCTCGAATCGGCCGGCCAGTCGGAAGGCGGTCTTGGTGCCGCGGCAGTGCTCAAACCGGCGTTGGCGCGCGGCGACATCGCAGTGATCGGGGCGACAACCGGTGATGAATACCGCACGACGATTGCGCGCGACGACTCACTCGCGCGGCGCCTGTCGACCCTTGAGGTCAGCGAGCTCGATTCGGCCGCGACGTTGCCTATCCTCAAGGCGCTGCGCGACCGGCTCGTCACGTCGCGCGGCGTGACAGTCTCTGACGACGCGCTCCAGATGCTGCTCGACTTCTCGGTCAAATCGATCATCAATCGGCGCCTGCCGGACAAGGCCATCGACCTGCTCGAACAGGCCGTTGCCGCTGCTCTCGTAGCCGGCCGCAAAGAGGTTGACGCGGACGAGGCGCGCACGGCGACACAGGCGTGGGCACTGCGCGCGTCATCAACGCCGACGCTCGAGCGTTTCGGACGAGATCTGACGGCCATGGGCCGCGCCGGTCAACTGGGGCCGATCGTGGGCCGCGACCGCGAGATCGAGGCGATCATCGAGATCCTGCTGCGCAAGACGAAGCGCGACC
>JBBQEC010000052.1:0-11771 GCA_038320305.1 Candidatus Limnocylindrales bacterium
GTCGCTGCGCTTGAGCTCCTTGCGCTTCAGGTCTACGAGTCCCACGAACGGGTCGTAGAAGTCGCGCAGCAGCTGGACCCAATCGCGCTTGCCAGCGGCAATCTGGTCGAGGTCGTCCTCCATGCGCGCGGTGAAGTCGTAATCCACGAAGTCGCCGAAGTTGTCGACGAGCAGGTCGGTGACCACCTCGCCCACCGGTTCGGGCCGTAACCGCCGCTCGACAACTGTCACGTAGCCACGATCGGTGATCGTCGAGATCGTTGCCGCGTACGTCGACGGTCGGCCGATGCCGCGCTCCTCGAGCGCCTTGATCAGCGTGGCCTCCGTGTAGCGCGGCGGCGGCTGAGTGAAGTGCTGTGTGGGAGTGACGTCGTTCACACTGGTTCGATCGCCCTGGCTCAGCGCCGGCAGCTGTCGATCGGCTTCCTCTGACGAGTCGTCGAACCCTTCCGTGTAGACCGCCGCAAAGCCGTCGAAGACTGTGCGCGTCGCGCTCGCTCGGAGCTGGTATGGATCGGCTACCAGCTCGATGGTCGTGGTCTCGAGCTCCTTATCGGCCATCTGCGACGCCAGCGCCCGCTGCCAGATCAGTCGATAGAGGCGCAGCTGCTCTGGCGAAAGGGCGGCGGCCAGTGAATCAGGATCGCGAGTGAACGACGTTGGCCGTATCGCCTCGTGCGCCTCCTGCGCGTTCTTGGACTTGGCCGAGTAAAGGCGACCTTTGGCGACCACGTAACGGAGACCGAAGCGCGTCGAAATGACGTCGCGCGCCTCGCGCATTGCGACCTGCGCCATCTGTGGCGAGTCGGTGCGCATGTATGTGATGAGTCCGACGCGGCCCTCAGGCGTGTCGATGCCCTCATACAGGTCCTGCGCGACGCGCATCGTGCGCTTGGGGTTGAAGCTGAGCTTGCGGCTCGCCTCCTGCTGGAGGGTCGACGTCGTGAAGGGCGGTGATGGCTTGCGCTTCGAGTTGCGCGAGCTGACGTCCGTGACCTCAGGATGCGTCGCGCACAGCGTCTTCGCATGCTTCTCGGCCGTGTCTTCGTCCGCGATGACTACGTATTTCTTGTCGACTGCCTGGTCGCCACCGGTTGCGACCGGCTCGCCACCGATGCGCACGAGCTCGGCGGAGAGGTGCGCCCCATCGTCCGCGGCGAGGAGCGTCTCGATCGTCCAGTACTCGCGCGCAGTGAATGCGTTGATCTCGCGCTCGCGCTCGACGACGAGGCGAACTGCGACCGACTGGACGCGGCCGGCCGACAAGCCGGCACGCACCTTGCGCCAGAGCAGTGGGCTGAGCGTGTATCCGACGAGACGGTCGAGGATGCGCCGCGCCTGCTGCGCGTCGACGAGGTTGCGGTCAATCTCGCGCGGATGCTCGAACGCCTCTCGGATCGCGTCCGGCGTGATCTCTGAGAAAGTGACGCGGCGTGCCTTCTCTGGCTGGACGTTGGCGGCTTCCGCCACGTGCCATGCGATTGCCTCGCCCTCGCGGTCGAGGTCAGTCGCGAGATACACCATGTCCGCCGACTTCGCCTCCTTGGCGATTGTTGCGACCTGCTTCTTGCGATCCTCGGAGATCACGTATTCGGGCTTGAAGTCGTGCTCGACGTCTACGCCCAACTTGTTCTTGCCGGGGTTCTCGGGCAGGTCGCGCACATGGCCGTATGAAGCCAGCACGTGGTAGCCGGGACCCAGATATCGCTCGATCGTGCGCGCCTTGGCAGGTGACTCGACGATCACCAAGTTCTTTACCATCTATTTCGAGCGTAGCACGGGTCGTGCACTTGCCCGGCAACAGTTATGCGACTCAGATCTGGCGAATGCGCGCGAGCAGGTCTTCCTCGGCCTCATCGTCGGCCGGATCGAACTCCGGTTGGGCAGGCGCTGGGGACTCCATCACTGGATCCTGGTCGCCCGTATGTCCCACCGCGCCGGCCTGGCTCGGCACCTCGATCAGGCGCAGGACGCCAAGTGGCAGGATGAAGGTCGAATGACGGTCGTGGACGAACGGCGGCCGCTTGCCATCGAGAGTGCGCACGTTTGTGCAGCGGATGCTGCGGTCGCCGCCCGCGGGCAGCTCCTCCAGGTCGACCATGATCGGCAGGTCGTTCGCAAGGTGGATGATCACGCCAGTTAACACACCCCAAGGGTGGCCGATGCGTCCCTGGGCGGGCAACGGTACGGAGGTCCCCGTTCGCACCGGTCATCGCGCCAGAGCGCCCGCGGTCGTGTAGGCGGGGCCGACGGACTGGATCCAGCCACGCATCAACAGCAAGGTGACGGCGCTGGACACGACCGCTGGGGGCAAGGCTGTGTCGGCCACGATCGCATCCAGGACGGCCGGACCCTTGATAAGCCGGCGCGCAACGGCCTGCTCAGTCGACCCGAGCATGCCCACCAGAACGTCGATGTTCGCGACAGACACTTCAGTTCTGCTCGCCTCTTCCCCGTTTGACGCGCGCGCCAGGAGCCGCAGGTCCTCGACCATCTCGTCAAGGCCGGTGAGTGGCTGTGCAGGCCCTTCGCGCAGGAGAGCCAGCGAACCGGCCGTCGACCAGTCACCAATGCGGCCGGGTGCGACGAGCACCGTGCGGCTCAGCTCAAGGGCGCGCACCGCGGTGATGAGCGCGCCACTATGCTGGGGCGCCTCAATGACGATCGTGGCATCGCTCAGTCCCGCGATGATGCGATTGCGCCTGGGGAACGTGCCCTTGCGAGCCCTGGCCGTGGGCCGGTACTCACTGATCACCGCGCCGCGCCGCTCGACGACCTCTCGTCGCAGCCGTTCGTGAGCCCGGGGACCGGGCCAATCATGGCCACCCCCGATAACGCCAACCGTGATGCCATCGCTCGCCAGCACGGCCGCGTGGGCGGCACCGTCGATGCCGATCGCAAGGCCCGATACGACGACGGCGCCGCATTCTGCCAGACGGGTTGCCACTCGCGCGGTCAGTGCGCGACCGGCGACTGTCGGCGTGCGCGTGCCGACCACGGCCACTGCGTGTGAGGCGCGCAGCGCGTTCGGGTCACCCAGGCCGTTGATCGTCGCCGGCGGCGGATCCAGCTCGCGCAGTCTGGTCGGATAGTCAGAATCAAGCGGCGTCAGGGTCCAAAGGCCGCGCTCGGCGATCTCGGTGAGCGGCGCGTTGGGATCCGCCGCCACGGCGCGCAACGCGGCCAAGGCAGGGCCGTTAAGTGCCGGTCGCCCGTCGAGAGCGCGCCGTTTCGCCAACCAGCGCTCGAAGCGCGCCTCGTTGGCTGCCGCGATCGCACCGGATGCAGAGCCGAACTCGGCCATCAGCAGCCCGAAAATGTGCTCGCCCACCCCGTCGACCGATGCCAGCGCGATCCAGGCACTGCGCTCGTCCACTGTCCGCTCTCGGGTCTACGTCAGGCGGCGAGTCGATCGTGCAGAGACGCGCCCGGATCGCGCAGCGCGTGCGCCCCGAGCACGTCGACCTTCGTCACGTCGTCATGCCCTGACAGGTCCGCGATTGTCCGCGCGACACGGAGCATGCGGTGCACCGATCGGGCGGTGAGGTGGTCCATCTCACTGAGCTCCGCAAGCGTCCCGTCCGCGGCTCGATCCAGAGCACAGGCCTCGATCAGCGCGGTGGCAGTCAGTCGGGCGTTGGATCGGCCGCCGTTGCGGTGCTTCGCAACCGCGCGGGCAGAGATGATGCGGTCGCGCACTTCACCGCTCGATTCTGGTTTCAGCCCGCGCAACAGCATCTCCGATGGGACGCGGCTCATCTCAATCTGGATGTCAATGCGATCGATCAACGGACCGCTTACGCGGCGCACGTAGCGTTCGGGATCGCCACTTGGGCAGCGACACCGTTGGCGGTCGTCGTTGTAGTAGCCGCAGCGGCACGGGTTCATCGCCGCGACAAGTTGAAATCGCGCCGGATAGCGAACGCGACCGCTTGCTCGCGCGATGGTCACCGTGCCCTCTTCGAGCGGCTGCCGCAGTGCATCGAGGGCGGGCCGGTCGAACTCCGCCAGCTCGTCGAGGAAGAGCACTCCGTGATGGGCAAGCGTCGCTTCGCCGGGCAGGAGCTGCGGGCCGCCACCGACAAGCGCGACATGCGAGCTTGTGTGATGCGGTGCACGAAACGGCCGGTCGCGGCGAAGTCCGTCGGCGCCGCGCGCCGAGAGCAGCCCGGCGACGCTTTCTATGACCGTGACCTCGAGCGACTCATCGTCGTCGAGAGGCGGCAACAGGCCTGGAATCGCCCTTGCGAGGAGCGTCTTGCCGGCCCCCGGCGGCCCGACCATGAGGAGGTTGTGGCCGCCGGCCAGTGCTACCTCGAGCGCCCAGCGAGCGTGGCCCTGACCGCGGACGTCGACGAGATCAACCTGCTCAACCTGCTCGATCAGTGCCGACCCGCGCGCCTGGCCGTTATCTGCTGCGTTGGCGCGCGAGCCTGACAGCTCGACCGGCGCTCTGCGGGCCGCGCGACCTGCCGTCCGGCCGCGCGGGCCAGCCACCAGGCGCGCGGCATCATCGAGTCCCTCGACGCCCATGCACTCCACGCCGCTGACGAGTTGCGCCTCGGCCAGATTCGCGGCCGGCACGATGACTCTCCGGTAGCCCTGGCGGGCCAACGTGGCGACCATCGGCAGGACGCCGGCCACGGGCTCGACGGTGCCCGACAGTGATAGCTCACCGAGCAGTGCCCAGGCACCGCCGCCACCCCGGATCTGGCTTGACGCGACCAAGATTCCGACCGCGATCGCAAGGTCGTAGGCGGCCCCCTTCTTGCGCCGATCAGCAGGCGCGAGATTGACCGTTATCCGGCTCATGGGGTAATCGAAGCCGGAATTGCGGATGGCTCCCCTGACGCGCTCGCGTGCCTCGGACAATGCCGCGTCCGGGAGGCCGACAATGTGGCAGACGGGCAAACCCGGCGCGACATCAATCTCGACGCGCACGAGCTCTCCTCGCAATCCGTTGATGACAGCAGTGACGAGTGTCGCGAGCACATTCGCAACATAGGCGTCGACGATTTACAGACGATTAACGCGCGCTTATCGCTGCCTTAATGGAGCCTGATGTTGGTGCGCGGCTAGTGAGCGCCGGCGAGCTCCAACTCGCTCGCCTCCGGGCTCGACGCAGGTTGCTGGTCGATCATGCGCGCCAGCTCGTTGACCGCCCGGGCGAGCGCGGAGTCGGGCCTGGTGGCCATGAACGGCGCGCCTGAGTTGAGCGATGAGACGGCGGTTCGATAGTCGTTGACGATCATGTGTGCGATCGGAGTCTTGAGCACGGACTCGACGGACCTTGCCGAGATGCCCGTGAATGCGTTCGCGCGATTGAGAACGAGCATCAAGCGCTCGTCGGGAACGCCCAGCTGAGCCATCGTGGCGAGTACGAGGCGTACGTTCTTGAGGCACGAAAGGTCGGCGGTCATGACGAGCACGAGCCGATCGGCTAGACCGATGACATCGAGGCTGTGCTCGTCGAGCCGATCGTCCATGTCGACGACCACGTAGTCGTACATCGTCTTGAGCACTTCGATGACCTTCAGCAGGTGGTGCTGTTCAGTGCTGACGAGCTCGGCCGATTCGGGCGAGGGAGGAGCCAGCAGCAGGTCAATGCCCGAGTCGTGACGGATCATCACGCGCTTGAGGATGTCGGCATCGATGGACGTGGCCTCTACCGCGTCGACGATCGAACGCTGGTTCAGGCCAAGATCGAGAAATACGCGGTGATCGCCGAACTGGAAGTTGGCGTCGACGAGCGCGACCGAACGTTTGAGCTCGCGGTGAAGGGCGATGGCCGAGTTGATCGCGAGTGTGGTCGTGCCCACGCCGCCCTTTGCACCGTAGAACGCGGCCACTTTGCCGAACGTCCTGGGACGAGGCGCGACGGGCGCCTGGGGCCGACTGAAGCGGGCCAGCAGACCGCGTACGCGGGCCGACAGTTCTTGTGGATGAACGGGTTTGCCCAGGTAATCGTCAGCGCCGGCGCGCAGCGCCTGAACCTTGGCATCGATATCGCCCGTGCCGCCCAGGAGCACGATCGGCGTGTGCGTCCCGGCAGGCTCCGCCGCTCGGATGCGGGCGAGCAGCTCCATGCCTGTGGGACCATTCAGGTCGTTGTCGATGGCGATCAGGTCGGGCCGATCTGACGCCCAGCGCCGAAGTCCCTCCTGTGCGTCGGGTGCGGTGATGATCTCGTGGCCATCGTGGCGCAGCATGTTGCCCAGCTGGAGCTGGATCGCAGGTTGAGCGGCGACGACGAGGACTCGAGCGGACATGCTTCTCCGACTAGCTAACTTAGGATGATCCTATTGGTCTCCAGGACCGCCACCCAGCCTTCGGACGTACCACCCCAATACCGCCCGGAAGGACCATTCAATGCACAAATCCAGTGCTCATCGCACTCTGGTACTACCGATTTATGGCGTAGGCGCCGGTGGCGGCGTTGGGGACGCTGGTGAAGGCGCCGCTATCGCGGTTGAAGCGGGCCCCGGCGAATGCGCGGCCGCCGACCCTCCGATTTGGCTGCCGGTGGTTGTCCCGGATGCCATTCCGCGCTGTGTGTAGCCCGCAATTCGGTTGGCGAGCTCCACGAATTCGAGCGGAATGACGTACTTCGTCGATGGTGACTGACCAAGAACCTTGAGCGCTTCCAGGTACTGAAGCGTCATGGTCTTGTCGTCGATCTGTCCCGCGGCAGAGTAGATGCGCTCGAGCGCCTGGCTGAAACCCTCCGCGTTGAGGATCTCGGACTGGCGAGCGCCTTCTGCGCGCAGGATCGACGCCTGCTTTTCGCCCTCGGCGACGTTGATATTTGCCTGGCGCGTGCCCTCTGATTCGGTGATGACCGCGCGCCGGTTGCGCTCGGCGGAGAGCATTCGGTTCATCGCTTCCTGGACGTCGCGCGGCGGGATGATCTCGCGGATCTCGACCGTGGTGACCTTGCCGCCCCATCGCTCGGTTTGCTCGTCGAGCTTTGCGCGCAGGACCTCGTTGATCTGATCACGCTTGGAGAGCACGTCGTCGAGCAGGATGTCGCCGATCACGGCGCGCAGAGTGGTGGTGGCAATGCCCTGGAGCGCGCCGGCGAAGTTCTGTACGTTGACGATGCTGCGCAGCGGATCGCTGATGTACCAGTAGATCAGGAAGTCGATGTTGATTGGCGCGTTGTCCTTGGTGATCGTCGTCTGGCTGGGCACCTCGATGAACTTCTCGCGGATGTCGACCTTCTCGGGACGGTCGATGATCGGGATCAGAAAGCGCAGACCCGGACCGCGTACGAGGCCTGGGCCGGTCTGGCCGAGGCGGAAGATGACCATGCGCTCGTACTGCTGAACGACGCGCACCGAGAGGTACAGCACGATCAGCACGAAGACGATGACGACGGCTATCGCCGCCAGGGAGATGGTGTCCAAGCTTGGTTCCTTTCCCGTTCAGGCGGCGCCGGATGGCGCAACTTTGCCTTCGATGCTCTCGACGATCAGTGTCAACCCGTCATGGCCAACGATGCGGACGTGCGAGCCCCGCCCGACATCTTCCTCACCGGACGTTCGGGCGGTCCATTCCTCACCCCCAGCATAGACCGAGCCCATAGGGGTCAGCGGTCGGCGGACCTCGCCGAGAGTGTTGTTTGGCAGTTGCGCGCCAACGAGCCCCGGCGCAGTCGTGTGGTTGCGACGCACTCGAATCGCAACGAACGCGGCCGTGAACATGAACAGCGCTGTCAGGCCCGCCATCAGCGCGATGATCGGCCACGCGACGCTCACGTCGGGTGCCGTGGGGGTCCCTGGCTCCGTGTATAGCGCCGCGGCACCGAGCACGAAACAGATGATTCCGGCCACGGTCAAAAGGCCATGGCTGGTGATGGTCAGCTCCAGGACGAAAAGGACCACGCCAAGGCCGATGAGCAGCAGCCCGGCGATGTTGAGGGGCAGGCTCCCGAAGCCGATAAACGCCAGGATGATGCTGATGCCGCCGATGATGCCGGTAACAAAGTTCGGATGGACGAGCTCGAAGATCAGCCCATAGAAACCGAGCGTGAACAGGATGAAGGCGATGTTCGGGTCGCTCAGCAGGTGCAGGAACGACTGCAGCGGATTCATCGCCACGTCCAGGATCTGCGCGTCACCAAGGGCGAGCGTGACTGGTTGTCCGTTGACGGTCACGGTGCGGCCGTTGGCAAACGCCACCGCTTCCTGCGGGGTGTTGGCGAGGCCGTCGACGAGGCCGGCCGCCACGGCCTCGGGTGCCGTGAATGAAAGTGCATCCTCGACGGTCTGCACGGCCTGGTCGTAGTTGCGACCACGGGCGTCGGAGATCGAGCGCAGCAGTGCCTCAGTGTCCTGCATGATCTTTGATTGCAGGTCCGAGCCGATGTTCTGGCCGCTGCTGTCGATCGGCGTGGCCGCGCCGATGTTCGTGCCCGGGGCCATCGTCGCGACCTGTGCGGCAAGCGTGATGAACGTGCCCGCACTGGCCGCTCGCGAGCCCTGCGGACCGACCCATACGATCACCGGCAGTGGCGCCGTGAGCAGGGTCGTGACGATGTCGCGCGTGGCCTGGAGGTCACCACCGGGTGTGTTGAGCTCGATCAGGACGGCCGCCGCACCATCACGCTGGGCCTTCGCGATGCCGTCGTGCAGATAGCCGGACATGACTTGATCGACAACGCCGCTGGTGGGCAATGCATAGACGCTCGGCGCCGAGTCATCGGCCAGCGTGGGAGAAACCAGTAGTAGTGCCACGCCGGTGGCGAAGGACAGTCGAGCCAGTCCGCGAACGAGGGACGCGACCCGCGATATGTTCATGTTCAGGAGAGGATTATCCGCTTCCTGCAGTTTCCGTCACGCTGCGGCCTGTGCGTTCCTCCAGGAAGTCGAACAACAGCGCGCTCCACGTCTCCAGCCTGTCGGCGACAGCGGCGACCTCCGCCCGCGTTGCGAAGCGGCCCTCGAGCTTTTCGCGCTCGCGAATTGCCACCGGCCGACCATGCGCATCTGCCTCGTAGACGAGCCCAAGGTGGACTGCCCCGACCGGGTTGTCGTCGTCGTTGAGCACGCCGACGGGCTCGAAATCGGGCTCGAAATCGGCTTCGATCTCCTCGCTCCACTCGCGCCGCAGGCCGCCGGCGAGATCGGCGTCGACCGGATTCACATGGCCGCCGATGCCGATCGAATAACGATCGTGGAGACGCTCGTCGCCGCCGGCGTTCGTCCGGCGCATCAGAAAGATCCTTTCATCGTCGCGCAGCACGACATACGGAATGACCTGTTTCCAGGTCGGATCCGTCTCGGCTTCGGGTCTGGCTCGAAACGTTCCGTGCCGGCGCAGGGCTTCGAGGTACTGGCCGAACGGACGCTCCTCGACACCGCGCCAGGCGAGACCACCGGGAACATCGTCGCGCGCAAGGCCGAGCACGTGCTCAACGGTCATGTTTCATTCATTCCAGGGTACCCAGGATTACAGTGATTGACGCCGCCTTCGGGCGGTGTGCCGGCCGCCCGGGCAGGCGGCCGGCATTTTGCTGAACGAACTTCAAGCGGCCGCGGTGGCCACCTCTCCGGTGGCCGTGGGCGTCGGCTCGTACTCGTAATCCTCGAGCGTTCCGGCAAGGTATGACTGATAGGCCGCCAGATCAAAGTGCCCATGTCCGGACAGGTTGAACAGGATGACGCGAGGTTGTCCGGCGGCCTTGGCCTCGAGCGCCTCGTCGATCGCGGCACGAATGGCATGGTTCGACTCGGGCGCGGGCAGGATGCCCTCCGTCCGTACGAACTGGACGCCGGCGTCGAAGGTGGCCACCTGATGTATGGCCCTGGCCTCAATCGTGCCGTCCTCGACGAGCTTGCTGACGAGCGGCGACATGCCGTGGTAGCGCAGGCCGCCGGCATGGATCGGAGGTGGCACGAAGTCGTGGCCGAGCGTGTACATCTTGACCAGTGGCGCCATCTCGCCCGTGTCGCCGAAGTCGTACTCGTAGCGACCGCGAGTCATGGACGGCGCGGCCGCCGGCTCCACGGCAACAATCCGGTATTTGCCTTCGCCGCGCAGCTGCCGCCCAATGAACGGGAACGCCAAGCCCGCGAAGTTGGAGCCTCCACCGGCGCAGCCAATGACCACGTCTGGCTCCTCGCCGGCAAGGCCCATCTGCTCGATGGCTTCCTGTCCGATCACGGTCTGATGGAGGAGCACGAAGTCGAAGACCGAGCCAAGTGAGTACTTGGTGCCCGGATGGGTGACCGTGTCCTCGATCGCTTCGCTGATGGCGATGCCCAGCGAGCCCGTGTTCTGCGGGTTCTGGGCCAGCAGCTTCTGCCCGTACTGAGTGTCAGGGCTGGGACTTGGCACGACCTGAGCGCCGTACGTCTCCATCAGGATGCGCCGGTACGGCTTCTGATCATACGAGGCGCGGACCATATAGACCTTGAGCTCGATACCAAAGACGGTGGCGGCGAACGCCAGCGCGCTGCCCCACTGGCCGGCGCCCGTCTCCGTGGCGAAGCGCGTGACGCCCTCTTCCTTGGCGTAGAACGCCTGGGCCAGCGCCGTATTTGTCTTGTGACTGCCCGACGGGCTTACGCCCTCGTACTTGTAGTAGATGTGTGCCGGCGTATCGAGAGCCTTTTCGAGCCGATGCGCGCGGTATAGCGGCGACGGCCGATACAGCTTGTAAGCCTCGCGGACAGGACCGGGAATCTCGATCTCGCGATCCTGGCTGACGACCTGCTTGATGAGCTCCATGGGAAAGAGCGGGGCTAGGTCGGCCGGGCCGATAGGTTGGCCGGTACCGGGATTGAGCGGCGGTGGCGGCGCTTCCTTGAGGTCGGCCGCGATGTTGTAGTAGGCCCGCGGGATGCGGTCTTCATCGAGCAGGAACTTGGTGCGTTCGTCGTGGTGGCTCATGACGTTCCTCTCCGCTTCTTGTGGCCTCGTTCCGGGGCCAGATACACGAAACCGGCCTTTCGTCCTGCCGGGACGAAAGGCCGGTCCTTCCGCGGTACCACCCGTTTTCGACGACCCTTCGGCCGTCGCACTCCTCTAACGGCTCACGGGTCCATTCGTCGTCGCCTCCGTCCCGGCTCGCACCATACGCCGGGTCTCTGGTTCGGAGGAACGAGACTACTTCTCCCGATCACAGCCAGTCTTCGATTGGCGGCAGTCTACGCACATTCATCGCGACGGGTCAACGGGACTGACCGAGCTCGTGGGTGGCGAGCGGCTCGTAGCGCGACCCTGTCGGCCCGCGATGACTGCGAAAGAGGATGAGGATCGTCGTCATCCATTCGAAGGTCAACGTCGGAGCCAGAGCGCCTGGTCGATGTCGAGTGACAGATCCGCCGTGTGCTGGAAGCCGTCGCCGAGCGTGAGCCATGCGACGCCGCCGGAGCGGGTACCGGGTCGATCGTCGATGAGCCGCGTGAAGGCAGGGCGCGAGGCCCTCCCAGGCGGCCGCAGCCGCTTCATCGGGGAGTGGCGCCGCGACGAAGAGGCGCCAGGCTTCAGGCAGGTGAGAGAGCCGGTCGGTCGATGTCGAGCAGGTCAAGCAGCTCGAACAAGTCCGTCACGACGGCCAGCTCGTTGTCCTCGTGCTGCTCTCGCGCACGTGCCGGGTCGTTTCCGGACCGATCAATCAGCACGCCATTCATGCCCACTCGCCGCGCTCCCACGACATCGGCGCGATACGAGTCACCTACGTGCCACGCGTGGTCCGGCGTGACCTTCATGCGCTCGAGTGCGACCTTGAAGATGCCCGGGTTGGGCTTCTGGAAGCCGACTCGAGC
>JBBQEC010000053.1:0-11694 GCA_038320305.1 Candidatus Limnocylindrales bacterium
TAGCTCATCCCGTTCGCGGCGAGGGCTGCCTGCTGCGCCGACCGGCGGTGGAGGGCCTCCTCGGGCACCTGGTCGCGGGCGTGATAGCTGCTCCTCACGAGCGGTCCCGATTCGACATGCTTGAAGCCAAGAGCACGCGCCTCATGCTTCATTTCCTCGAATTCAGCAGGCAAATAGTACCTAATAACGGGCAAATGCTGCTCGGAGGGCCTTAAATACTGGCCGACCGTCAGCACATCGCAGTCCACTGCGCGGAGATCGGCAAAAGTTGTGCTCAGCTCTTCGCGCGTCTCGCCCAGACCGACCATCAGGCTCGACTTGGTGTGCACTGTGCCTTCGCGACCGGTGAACTCGATGGCCAATTCCTTGGCCCGCTCGAGCACTTCCAGGCTGCGCTGATAACGCGCCCGCTTTCGAACTGGCTTCTGCAGGCGCTCGACGGTCTCGACGTTGTGATTGAGGATGTCCGGAGCGGCCTCCATGACCGTGCGCAAGGGCTCGTCCTGCCCATTGAAATCCGGGATCAGCACTTCAACGCCCGTGTTCGGCGCGTCGCGACGGATGGCGCGAATAGTCTCAGCGAAGATGTGCGCTCCGCCATCCGGGAGATCATCTCGAGCGACGCTCGTGACGACGACGTGCTCGAGGTTCATCTTGGCGATCGCCTCCGCCACGCGGCGCGGCTCGTCGTCGTCATTCCACGTTGGCCGGCCGGTCTTGACCGCGCAGAACCCGCAGGCCCGCGTACAGACGTCGCCCAGGATCATGATCGTGGCCGTGCGCTGATCCCAGCACTCCCCGATGTTGGGGCAATGGGCCTCCTCGCAAACGGTGTTGAGCGTGAGGCCGCGCAGGATCCGCTTGAGATCGTGGTAGTTGTCACCGCTTGGCAGGCGCGCCTTGATCCAGTCCGGATGGCGTCGCGGGGCCGTGGAGCCGTCCGCGGCCGGAGCGAATGTGCCGCCACCCATGGCGATCGTGGGCGGCTCGTGCACGCCGTGGCCGGCGTCGGCGCCAGGCGGTTGGAACATGGGGAGTTCGCGCTGCATGTCTACCTGTGAGTTTAGGACTAATCCTTACTGGGCGCGTCGGGATTGGCGCCCAGCGGTCGCCATGTGTCGGCAACACCCTGCTGGAGCGAGCGTGCCTTGAATCCGAGCTCGGTCTGTGCCTTGTCAGATCTTGCCCAATAGGTGACCTTGCCACCGGCATTGATCGTCTCGGACAGATTGCCGGGCATGCCCGGAAGTCCTCCGAACCGGTCATTGAGAGGCGCCATCATGCGCATGAGAGCGACAGGCATCGTCAGGCGCGGCGGCTTGCGCCCTCCAACGCGTGCAGCGATGGTCACCGACTCGCCAATCCGGAGCGGGGCGCCGGCCATGATGTACGACTCCCCGATTCGACCTCGATCGAGAGCCACGACCATGCCGTCGACAAGATCGTCGACATGGACCCACGCCATGCCGACACGCGGAAACGTGACATAGCGCAACCTGCCTGTGTAGGCGTGCTCGATCTGGCCGCTGGCAAGCGAGTGGTCATTGGGTCCGTAGACCTGGCCCGGCTCGACGATGACGATTGGAGCGCCGCCGGCGATGCGCTTCTCCGCGGCGAGGTGTGCGCCGTACTTCGTCTCGTCGTACCACGACAGGAAGCCGAGCCTTTCGTCGCGCCGGTATGTCTCGTCAACCTCTTTGCCAGCGGTGTCGCCAAAGACGTTCACCGTTGACAGGTACACGACGCGCTGCACGCCTGCGGCAACGGCAGCGTCGAGGACGCGCTCCGTCGCCCCCACGTTGGCGTCCAACATCGCATCACGCTCGGAAGCCCTGATGCCGATCCGGTATTGACCCGCGGCGTGAATTACGGCGTCCGCACCCTTCATCTGGGTGATGAGCGCCGGCACGCTCGCGAGGTCGCTCGTTACAAGCCTGACGTGGTCACGTTGCAGGTAGGGAGCCTTTGCCGGGTCGCGCACGAGCGCAACGACGTCATCGCCGCGCCCGGCGAGGCGCCTGACAAGGATGCGGCCGATGAATCCAGCACCGCCGGTGACGACAACGCGCATCGTGCGGCGCCCTGGTTCAGCCTCTTACCAGATCGCCGTCGTCGAATCGACCGCTTCCAGCCAGCGCTTGACGTCCGCCACGAACTTGCCCGCCTGGGCTCCATCAGTGGCGCGATGGTCGAAGCCGAGCGTCATGTACATCATCGGCTTGATCCCGATCAGGTCGCCATTGGCCGTCTCCACGACGACGGGCCGTTTCACGATCGACTCCATGGTCAGGATGCCGACCTGCGGCGAGTTGATGATCGGCTGCGTGATGATCGAGCCCGTCCAGCCCGTGTTATCGAGCGTGAACGTGCCACCTTGGATGTCATCGAGGCTGAGCTTGTTGCTCCGTGATCGGTCGGCAAGGTCGCGCAGAGCGCGATTGAGGCCGTGGATCGAGAGGCGATCGGCGTCCTTGATGACGGGCACGACCAGGCCGTCAGCGACGGCAACGGCGATGCCAAGGTTGATGGCCTGTCGACGCCAATGGCCCTCGTCTGTGTAGTGAGCGTTGAAGTCAGCGTGGCGCTTGAGCGCCTCCACCGTAGCCTTGGCCACGAACGCGTCGTAGGTCAGGCTGATGCCCTCCTGCGCCTGGTACTGACCCTTGTTCCGATCGCGAACGGCGACGACGCCCGACATATCGACCTCGATCACCGTATACGCGACGGGCACCTGGAGCGCCCTGGCCATCTGTACCGCGATCGCCTTGCGCATGGGCGACGCCGGGCTGAGCGAATCGCCCTGGGCCACCGGGGAAGGTGCCGAGGGAGCTGACGGGGCCGAGGGAGCTGACGGGGCCGAGGGAGCAGCCGAGGTCATGGGCGTCGGCATAGTTGCCTGCGCCGCGGGTGCCTGGGCAGCTGCCGCGGCGCCGCCGGACTCGACGAACTTCATGACGTCGTCGCGTGTGACGCGGCCGCCGTGCCCCGATCCGGCGATCATGGCCAGGTCGACACCGTGTTCTCGGGCGACGCGTCGAACGGCGGGCGTGGTGGGGCCGCCGTAGTCGCCCGCGCCGGATCCGTTGCCACTGCCGTTGCCGACGGGCGTGGTCGGGGCCGCAACCGCGGTCGTCGCTGAGACAGCAGGGGCAGCGGTCGCAGCGGTCGCAGCGGTAGCAGCGGTGGGCTGTGCAGTTGGCTGCTCCAGGCTTGGCTCTGGGCGCTCGTCGGAGCCGCCAGGTCCAAATCCTGCGCCGTAGTTGGCGGCCGGCTGAGTGGCAACCGCGGCGGCAGCAGCGGGTTCCGCGAGAGTGGCAGCCTGCGGCGCAGGTGCCTGGTCGGCTCCATCGGTGCCTGCGCTGGCACCCTCAATGACCGCGATATCGGTGTTGTTCGGAACCGTCTCGCCTTCCTGGACCAGGATCTCGGTCAGCGTGCCCTCAAATGGCGACGGGACCTCGGCGTTCACCTTGTCGGTGATGACCTCGACGATAGGCTCGTATTTGTCGACGTGTTCGCCCGGCTTCTTCAGCCACTTGCCGATGGTGCCCTCGGCAACGCTTTCGCCGAGTTGCGGCATCTGTACCTTGGGCA
Organism: Candidatus Limnocylindrales bacterium; assembly: GCA_038320305.1. GTDB lineage: Bacteria > Chloroflexota > Limnocylindria > Limnocylindrales > CSP1-4 > JALYGJ01. The sequence goes on from JBBQEC010000053.1 coordinate 3,595, forward strand.
TGGCGGGATGAGTCTCCTAACGCGGGAGTTCGGGGTTCGTCAGCGCTAGTTTCGCTGATCGTGGCGTCGGCCGTCCAGACGCCGCCACCACGGGTAATCGCCGTCCGCGGCCAGTGACATTGGGCGGGGCCTGTTCGATGAGAGTTGAGAGCGTCTGGAAGCGAACGACCGCGTCCGGGATGAGCGAATACCAAATCCAGGTGCCACGGCGCTCCGTCGTCGCCCAGCCCGACTCGCGCAGCACCCGCAGATGGTGCGAAATCGTGGGTTGAGTCACGGTTGCATCGGCCGTGAAGTCGCATGCACACACCGGCCCGAACGAGAGCTGCCGCAGCATGCGCAGTCGGATTGGGTCGGCGGCTGCCTGCAGCAGCAGAATGTCAGGATCCGTCGTTCGAGGCATCTTGTTGACGATGATATTGGCGAGTGTCTATATTGGCAATCGTCGATACACAGTGCGGAGGCAGTTCAATGACCACGGATATCCATGAGCTTGTGAGAGACCGCTACGCAGCATCTGCGCTGGCAGTCACCCAAACCAATGCAGCGTGTTGCTCGCCCGGCCAGGGAATTGGCTCCGAGCTCTACACGGCACTCGAACGGGACGAGCTGCCCGACGCTGCCGTAATGGCGTCACTTGGTTGCGGCAATCCGATCGCGGTCGCCGAGCTGCACGAGGGTGAGCGCGTCCTCGACCTGGGCTCCGGGGGCGGCATCGACATTCTGCTTTCGGCGAAGCGCGTCGGCCCGACGGGTCGTGCCTTTGGCCTCGACATGACCGACGAGATGCTCGCGTTGGCGCAGCGCAACATCGCCGATGCCGGCGCGACCAATGTCGAGCTGCTTCGCGGTCAGATCGAGAACATTCCCCTACCCGCCAACTCCATCGACGTGGTCATCAGCAATTGCGTTGTGAACCTCGCAGCGGACAAATCGGCCGTCTTCCGAGAGATCGCGCGCGTGCTCAAGCCGGGCGGCAGGGTGGGCGTGACCGACATCGTCGCTGACGATGCGCTGACGCCCGCCGAACGAGCCGAACGAGGCAGCTACGTCGGATGTATCGCTGGAGCATTGTCCTTCAGCGAGTTTGACCAGGGCCTCCGCGCAGTTGGGTTGTCTGACGTGTCGGTGACCCCGACACACAGCGTGGCAGAGGGCATGAGCAGCGCCATCATCAAGGCGACAAAGCCCATCTCGGACGCGACGGCCGAAGGCGCCCTTGGTGCGTCCATCGTCTCTCTGCCAATGGCGAGCATCGACGCGGGTTGCGGGTGTGGATCCGGTTGCTGCTGATGATCCCGAAGCAGCGCGTGTTGTTCATCTGCACCCACAACAGCGCGCGTTCCCAAATGGCGGAAGGATTGCTTCGCAATCTCGCCGCAGATCGGTTCGAGGTGGCCAGCGCCGGAACTGAGGCATCGGCTGTAAGGCCAGAGGCGATTGCGGTGATGGCCGAGGTGGGCATCGATATCAGCCGACACACGTCCAAGACGCTCGATCGCTATCTAGCTGAGCAGTGGGATTACGTCATCACTGTCTGTGACGAGGCCAACGAGGCGTGTCCGTACTTCCCTGGCGCGAGTGAGCGCTCGCACTGGAGCTTTCCCGATCCTTCGAATGCACACGGTGATGAGGAGCAGCGAATTGCTGTCTTCCGAGATGTGCGCACCCAGATTGCGCTGCGCATCCGCATGTTCGTTGCCGGAGCCGCGGCAGCGCCGGTGTCGCCTGTCGGTCGCGTTAGCTAGTCCGCGCCTGGTTAGCGGATTCTGGTCAACGGGTTAGAGGCGCTTTTCCATCTGGACGCTGGTCTCGACGTAGCCCCTACGTTTGTACAGGCGCCATGCTCCCTGGTTGTGGCCGAAGACGTGCAGGCCGATCGACGAAATATCGTTGTCGTGACACCATTCTTCGAGAGCAGCAAGTGTGGCCGTGCCGAAGCCCTCGCTGCGGCGATCGGGGTTCATCTCAATGTCATAGATGAAGGCGTGGTGGGGCCGCTTGTCAGTTGCAACCCACAGGACCCCTATTTCGTCCCCTGCCGTGTCAACAACGGACCACAGGAAGTGACCGGCCGTCTCCCGACCGTCGGTCAAGAGGAACGCAAAATCCGCCTCTGACTTTGAGACCGCCTCATCTGCCGTCCAACGTCCGGACGTGACGTTCTCTTCCGCGTACATGGCGATACTGTACGAACGCCACGTGACGTAGCGCTCTGGGGACATGGGTTCCAGCCGAACCGTTGCCATCGATTACTCGGACTCGACGAGCCAGGGGCCGCATGTTCCCGTCGGTGCTGCCGACGGCGAATTGGACGTAACGGAGACGCCATCAGGCGCGACGAGCACCCAGTCGCCTTCTTTCAGCTCCGCGCTCGACCAGATGATCGACGTCTGACGCGGCTGCTCATTCGACGGATCGAAAGTGCCTCGCGCGACGCTCCGGTCGAGCTCGCCGCTCGGATCAATGCTCAGAACCAGGCGACCGCCGCTGCCGTTCGTCACCGTCGCTCGCACGTCGCTCTGGCTTCCCCATGGCAGAAGAAGGCCAAGGTCGTTCGATGTCGGTGTTCCAACAGCAGTACCAGGTATCAGATGACTCGATGTCACGACCACGTTCGAAAGCATGTTGACGACATGAACCGTGACAGCCGGGAGCGGCGTTGATCCCGAGGCGCCACAGCCCATCGATACCACGGCCAACAGGGCGCCGTAGACAGACAAGAGCCGCGCGCGGCGTCGCATCAGTATTCGGCGAGGCGCTTCGCGGCTTCGGCGATCCGATCGGGTGACGGCATGAACCAGTCCTCGAGGACGTGGTTGTAAGGCACGCCCGGCACATCCGGACCGGTCACCCGCACGATCGGTCCATCGAGGTGATCGAATGCTTCCTCTGCAAGGATCGCCGCAATCTCGGCGCCGTAGCCGCCGAAACGGTTGTCCTCGTAGACGATCACTGCTTTGCCCGTCTTGCGCACCGACGACAGCAGCGTCTCACCGTCCAGCGGCCGCAGCGTACGAACGTCGACGACCTCCGCGGAGACGCCGTCGGACTCGAGCAGGTCCGCGGCCTCCAGCGCGTACTGCGCCATCAGGCCGTATGCGATGAGGGTGACGTCGCGGCCTTCGCGCGTCACGTTCGCCTTGCCGATCGGGATCGTGTAATCCGCGTCGGGCACGTCGCCGCGCACGGATCGGTACATCTTCTTGTGCTCGAAAAAGAGCACCGGGTCGTCGTCGCGAATCGAGGCCCGCAGCAGACCGCGCGCGTCGTACGGCGTCGACGGGATGACCACCTTGAGACCCGGAATGTGCGCGAAGAACGCCTCGACCGACTGCGAGTGGTAGAGCGCGCCATGAACGCCGCCGCCGTACGGAGCGCGAAGTGTCATGGGGCACGAAAACGCTCCGTTCGAGCGAAAGCGCATGCGGGCCGCCTCGGACAGGATCTGGTTGAACGCCGGGAAGATGAAATCCGCGAACTGGATCTCCGGCACCGGCCGCAGACCGGCAACGGCCGCGCCGATCGAGACGCCGACGATCATCGACTCGGTCAGTGGCGTGTCGAGCACGCGATCCCCGCCGAACTCGTCGTACAGGCCGTCCGTGGCCAGGAAGACGCCGCCCTTCTTGCCAACGTCCTCGCCCAGAACCACAATCGACTCGTCGCGGCGCATCTCCTGTGCGAGCGTGGTGCGCACGGACTCGATCATGGTCATGACGGCCATGGCTAGGCCTCCTCCGCGGCATCGGAGAGAACGCCCCATGGCCCGCCGTCGCCGATGAATCGGATCCCGTGCCAGAGCGGATCGTCCATGCGCGCCGGCGGCTCAGACAGGTAGACGTGCTGCTGTGCGGTGACCGGATCCGGATCGATCTGCGCCTCCGCCCAGTCCGTGGCGTCCTCGACGACTTTGCGCGACTCGGTGGTCATCTGCGTCTCGGTTTCCTCGTCGAGAATGCCCGCCTCGCGGAGCTGATCACGGAAGCGCGGCAGCGAGTCGCGCGCCTTCTCCGACTCCATCTCTTCGGCCGGGCGGTACTTGCTCTGCTGGTCGTCTGATGAGTGCGCCGTCAGGCGCGTCACCTTGGCCTCGATCAACGTCGGACCCTGGCCGCTGCGCGCGCGATCGATCGCCGCGCGGCCCTCGGCGTAGCAATTGAGCACGTCCGCGCCGTCGACGATCACGCCGGGCATGTTGTAACCGGCACCGCGAATGGCGATGTCCTGGACCGCGGATTGCATCGACATGGGCACGCTGATCGCCCAGCCGTTGTTCTCGACGACGTACACGACGGGCAGACGGTGGATGCCGGCAAAGTTGAGCGCCTCGTGGAAGTCACCCTGGTTCGAGGATCCCTCGCCCAAATACGTGATCGTGACCACGTCCTGCTTGCGCAGCTTGGCGGCCCAGGCGATGCCCGTCGCGTGCAGGATCTGGGTCGCCACGGGCGACGAGACAGACAGGATGTGGCGCTCGCGAATGCCGTAGTGACCGGGCATCTGGCGGCCGCCGGACGACGGGTCGACGCCGCGCGCGAACTGCGCCAGCATGATCTCGCGTGGGCTCATGCCAAACGTCATCAGTGACGCGACCGAGCGGTAGTACGGAACCATCCAGTCGTGGCCCTGCTTGAGAGCGAAGGCGAGGCCCACCTGGGCGCCCTCGTGGCCCTGGCCGCTGATCACGAACGGGATCTTGCCCGCGCGGTTGAGGATCCACATTCGCTCGTCGACCGCGCGGGCGATGACCATCAGCCTGTACATCTCGAGCAGCTCGTCGCGCGACAGGCCCAGATTGGAGCCGAACGCGGCCTCCGACCTGCTCTGGGTCTTGGTTGTTGCCATCGTGATCCTCTAGAAGTTGATCGCCTTGCCGTCCACGGCAAGAGCGGCTTCGCCGACAGCCTCGGCGAGCGTCGGATGTGGATGGACGGCCGAGCCGATTTCCCACGCCGTGGCCTCCAAGAGCATGCCCACGCTGGCCTCGGAGATGAGATCCGTGACATTGCCACCGATCATGTGCACACCAAGCAGCTCGTCTGTGGTCGCGTCCGCAATGACCTTGACGAAGCCTTCCGATTCCCCGCGGATAAGCGCCTTGCCGTCGGCCTGGAATGGAAACCTGCCGATCTTGACGGTGAGACCGTCGCGCGCGCATTCGTCCTCTGTGCGGCCGATTGACGCGATCTGCGGCCGTGAATAGGTGGCGCGCGGCATCTTGAGATAGTCGACCGTCTCCGCCTCTGCGCCGGCAATCGCGTGTACGGCCGCGATCCCCTCGTGCGCGGCCACGTGCGCGAGCAGCAAGCCGCCGATCACGTCGCCGATTGCGTACAGGTGCGGCTCAGCGGTCCGCATCCGGGCGTCGACCTGGACGAAGCCCTTCTCGAGCTTGGCGCGCGTCGATTCGATACCGACGTTGTCCGAGTTGGGGGTGCGCCCGGTGGCCACCAGCATCTGCTCGGCACGAACCTCCTTGGGTTCCTCGCCCTCTTTGCCGACCATCACGCGCACGCCCGATTCGTCCGCGGTCACGGACGCCGGGTCGAAGCGAGCGGAAGTGATCATCTTCAGGCCGCGGCGGCGGAACGAGCGCTCGAGCTCCTTCGAGACCTCGGCATCCTCGAGCGGCGTGACGCGCGGCAGGTACTCGATCAGCGTCACTTCGACGCCGGCATCGTGGTAGAAGCTGGCGAACTCGACGCCGACCGCGCCCGCACCGACGACGATGATGCTCTGCGGCAGCTTGTCGCTGTGCGTCGCCTCGTCGCTAGTGATGATGCGCTGACCGTCCGGGTTCAGGCCCGGCAGTGACTTGACGCGCGAGCCCGTGGCGAGAATGACGTCCGTGGCGTCAAGCGGCCGCTCGCCATCCGGCTTGCCTTCCTCGTTGTAGGTCACGACGCTGACTCGCTTGCCGCCATGCAATGTGCCGCGGCCACGGATGTGCTCGACCTTGTTCTTCTTGACCAGGCTGTCGATGCCCTTGGTCAGTCGGTTCACGATCTGATCGCGGCGTTTGGCGACGGCCGGGTAGTCGAAGCGCACACCCTCCGCGGGCACGCCGTACTCCGCGCCGCGTTGCATGCGCTCGTACAGCTCGGCCGATTCGAGCATCGCCTTGGTCGGGATGCAGCCCCAGATCAGGCACGTCCCGCCGAGTCTGGGCTGGTCGTCGACAAGAGCAACCTTGAGGCCCAGCTGGCCGGCCCGGAAAGCAGCCGAATAGCCGCCCGTGCCGCCACCAAGAACGATCAGGTCGAAGCTGTTGGAACTGCCGACTGCCACGTTCAGGCAGTCTTCGCGACGCGGGGAATCATCGCGCCGGATGGTACGCGCGGCCCCAGAACCTCGCAAGAAAACGCGATACTCGCGGGCATATGCCACAGCCGTTGACCGACCTGATCTTCGTCGTGGTCGGCTACCTGTCCGGCTCGCTGCCGATGGGCGTCATCGTTGCGCGGGCGACCGGCGCGCGCGATCCCCGAACCGTTGGCAGCGGCAGAACGGGTGGCACGAACGCGTTGCGCGCGATGGGTGCGCGCCGGGCGGTCGCGGTCGCTGCCCTTGACGTGCTCAAGGGTTTCGTCCCGGTTCTGATCGCCTCTCTCGCGGGCGCCTCGCCACTGGGGGTGGCGCTGACGGGCATTGCCTGCGTCGCTGGCGCCTGGATGTCCGTGTTCCTGCACTTTCACGGCGGCCGTGGCGTCGCGACAGCCATTGGAGTGACGTTCTTCATCCAGCCGCTCGCCGTTCTACTCGCGGCGCCCGTTTTCTTTGGCACGATCTGGCTGTCGCGCTATGTGTCGCTGGGCTCACTGCTCGGCAGCGCGGCGGGCGCGTTCTTCATCGGTGTGTTCGTCGTCCTGGGCTGGAACCCGCCCGCGGACCTCCTGTTCGGGATTGGGGGCGCCGCGATCGTCTGGATGGCGCATCACGACAACATCGCGCGGCTGTTGCGCGGCGAGGAGCGACGCTTCGACCCCACGACGCGCGTCGACCGCTAAGGCGCCGGACGAGGCCTACGAGCGACCCGGGAGAAGGGCGCGCACGAGGACGAGGATCGTCAGCACGACCATGCCGACGATGATCACGGGCTCAAGGCCGATCGCATCGTCGAGTGCCGGAATGAAGCCCGTGACCCGGGCCACGATGAGCACGCCCGCGACGATCAAAGCCGCCGTGATGACGACGTCGCGGTCGCGCACGGGCCGTCGACTTGGCGCCGGAGCCTGCGGATCAGCCATACATCAGCCTGCGTCCGCGAGAACGGGAATGCCGATCGGGGCGACGAGGACCTTGCCCGCAAGCAGACGTCCCTGGTCGGTGATGAGTCCGGTCTTTGGACGGTGGAATGTGACGGTAAGGTCGGCGCGCGCGTTGGGCTCCGATGGCTCGCCCGAGCTCAGATCGAGCGCGGTTGGTGTATCCACGGCCAGGACGGGCACACCCGCGCGCCGCGCGGCGAGGCACACATCGACGGCGGCCCCGATCGGATCGCGGAGCGGTCCCCTGACGCCCGTGCCGAGGAGCGCGTCGATGACCAGTGCCGCGCGCTCGATGCCGTTGAACAGCAACGTCACGTCGTGGCCGTTGGAGGCATGCATCTTTTCTACGTTCGGCAGCGCATCCAGCTCATCCCAGTTGGCAGCCGCGTCCGCCGTCCCGGGCCGGTCGCTAACCGAGGCAAGGATCACGAACGAGCCAATCCCGTAACCGGCAAGAACCCGGGCCGCGACGAAGCCGTCGCCGCCGTTGTTGCCTGGACCGCACAGGAATAGGACCGTGCCACTCGAGGGCCGGTCGATCGAGTTGAGCAGGGCGCGCGCCGCGGCAGCAACGGCCGTGCCCGCCTGCTCCATGAGATCCAGGCTTGGGACGCCCATCCGTTGGGCGCGCCGGTCCGCGCCGCGCATCTGTTCTGAGGTCATCGGCCGGCGCGCGCCATACGCCGCCCAGTGAGTGGCCAGTGCTGCGAGATCGAGGGTGGGATCGCGCAGCGCAGGATCCGCCACGGGCATGATCTCGTTGGCAGCGTATGGCGGCCGCGGCTCTGCGGGCGGCGAGATGGAAGCTGTCACGGCACGTCCAATCGTC
>JBBQEC010000054.1:0-11661 GCA_038320305.1 Candidatus Limnocylindrales bacterium
GGCTGGCCGCCGCGGGAGTTGCGGGTGGCTGGCCGCCCTTGCGTGTGATCGGGACGGACATGAATGCGCGAGGCCGGTCCTTTCGGACCGGCCTCGCGCGAACTGACTAACGAAGAGGCGAAGGGCTACTTGCCGCCGGCCGTGACCGTGACGGTTCCCCTCGTGAAGCTTGTGCCGTTGACATCTCCCGTGATGCCCACGCGCGCCTTCTCGGCCAAGTCGGTCCGATAAGCTCCCGCCTCAGGATCGCTCGGGATGATGGCCGCGCCCTTGGCGACCGCCACGGTCTGCGTCCAGGTATCGACCGGCATCTGGCCGATGCCGTTCGGCGAAGGCCAGACGAGCGGGTTGATCTCGTTCATCATCCACGCTTGATGGCCTGTGCCGAGCGTGGAGCCGGCCGCAGTCGTGTAGTCGACGCACTTCTGCGGGTTGTCGCGGCAGAACATCCAGCCCTGGAACGACGCGCGCAGGAAGCGGATCGCGATGTCCTCGTTGCCCGGCTGGCTGAGCCAGGCAGCGCGCGCGAAGATGGCATCCTGGAGCATCGCCGTGCCGACCGTGTTGTAGTCGATCAGGTTCAGGTCGCTCGGTTGATACAGCGCGTTGGTGACCGGATTGGTCGCCTCGAGCACCTGTGCGTACTCGTTGTAGATCATCGCCTCGGCGACATCGATCTGCCTGCTCAGCAGGAGCGTCATGTCGAACGGCTGGATGACCTTGGTGTAGTCGGTGCCCTGCGTCAGGCCCGCCTTCAAGGCGCCAGCAGTGACCTCGTACTCGTTGCCGAAGCCCCACACGCCAACGTTCTTGTCCTTGAACATGGATGGATCGGTGATGTTGTCCGTGCTCGTGGGATTGGGACCCTTGCCCGGCGCCCAGGAGACGGACCGCGTGCCCGCGCGCTGGAAGATCTGGGCGATGTCGACCAGATCCGACTGGCCCTTGGACCGAACCTCGAGAACCTTGGGCACCCAGGAGATGGTGAACTCGGGACCCGCTGGATCAGAGCCGACGGTCTGCGGGACCACGTCCGGGCCGCCGGGCAGGAAGTTCACCTTCAGGCCCTGCGCCGTGTAATAGCCCTCTTTGTCTGCCGCGAAATAGCCCGCGAACTGCGCCTGTGGCGCCCACTGCAGCTGCAGGTTGACAGTCGCCTGCGGTGCCATTGTGGCGGCCGGGGTGCCGCTGCACGCAGCAATAAAGATGACCATCGCGGTGAGCACCACCGCGGATAGCCGCACTTTCTTCATGAGACGTCCTCCACTCCCAGTGGCCGTCGACCCGACGACCGCTCCTCCTCAAGCGACGATCGGCGTCTCCCAAATCGCCCAGACCGCCGCAGGTTTTGGCGCACGATAGCGGATGAAGGCGCTACGGGACTACGCGAATCGACTTCAGTTTCCAGGAGACCGTCCGGAGGTCATTCCGCTCGCAGAGATGAGTGCCACGGAATGGCGACTCGCTCGATCAGGGAGATGACGACATATGCCGTGATGGCACCCACGGCGCCGATAAGGATGCCGGCCCAGGCGACGTCATAACTGCCGCTGCTCATCGCCGTCAGCACCACTCGGCCGAGCACCTCCGACGTGCCGCCGAAGTATTCGCCCACGATCGCGCCGATGAACGCGAGCGTGGCGCCCACCTTGAGCGCGGTGAACAGGAAGGGCAACATGTTCGGCACGCGCAGCTTGCGAAGAACCTGGGTCTCGCTCGCTGCGTACGAGCGCATCAGCTCCACGCTCGCGGGCTGAACCTCAACGAGGCCGCGGGTAACGTTGATCATTACCGGAAAGAAGACGAGCAGCGCGGCCATCATCATCTTGCTGAGCGGGTTGAGGACGCCGAACCAGTTGTTCAGCAGCGGCGCGAGGGCAATGATCGGGATCGCGCTGCTGGCGATCGCGATGGGCATGAGGACGTCGCGCGCGGTGATCCAGCGTGAGGTCGTGAAGGCGACGAGGATGCCGCCGATTGTGCCCAACACGAGACCGCCGTTCGCCTCGTAGATGGTCTGCAGCGCCGAGCGCTGGAGATAGTCGAAATTTGCCACGGCCGCGGTGTAGATCGCCGATGGCGCTGGGAATACGCGCCGACCTGGACCTCCGGCAATAACCTCCCACGTCAGCACCACGACGATAAAGACGATGATCGGTGGGCCGTAGCGGGCGGCCAGATCGGGGGCGCGTGACTTGGCCTTTAGCCGCGGCCCCGCCACGGCCGGTGACGCGCCACTCACCCGATGCCGCCCTCGGCGCGCAGGCGCCCCTCCGACGTGTTTGAGAGCACCGACTCGCCTGCGTGGTCCGCCTGTCCGCCCGCCGGCCGCCGGCCGCGCAGGCTCTCGCGTACCTCCGTGATTAGCTCGAAGTAGCGCTCAGTTTCTCGTGTTTGATCGTTGCGCGGCTGGGGCAGGTCGATGTCGATCACGTTGGTGATGCGGCCGGGGCGGGGGCTCATGACCACCACTCGTGTCGAGAGAAAGACCGCCTCCGGGATCGAGTGCGTTACGAAGACCACGGTCGTGCCCGTCGCGGTCCAGATGCGCAGCACCTCTGCGTTGAGGCGCTCGCGCGTCATCTCGTCGAGGGCACCGAACGGCTCGTCCATCAGGAGCAGCGTCGGCTCGAGCGCGAGCGCGCGCGCGATCGCGACTCGCTGCTGCATGCCGCCCGACAGCTGCTGCGGGTAGTGGCGCATGAAGCCGCCCAACTCGACGAGCTCGAGCATGTCCTTGACGCGGGTGTCCCGGGTGGATCGGTCAATGCCCATCAGCTCGAGCGGCAGTCGGACGTTGGCCTCGACCGTGCGCCAGTCAAAGAGCACAGGCGCCTGGAAGACCATGCCGTACTCGCGACCCAGGCGGGCGTCGTGAGCGGACTTGCCGTTCACTTCGACGGTGCCCGAAGTCGGTCGGATCAGGTCGCCCACGATGCGCAGCAGCGTGCTTTTGCCGCAGCCCGACGGACCGATGAGCGAGACGAACTCCTCCGGCTGGATCGTCAGGTCGATGTCCTGGAGCGCGGTCATTGGACCGTCCTGGGCCTCGAAGACCTGCCCAACGTTGTTCAGCCGGACTGCGGGCGTCTTGTCGACTGTGGCGTTCGCGTTCGCGGCTGCTGCGTTTGGGTTGGTCAAGCGACGACCCTCCGGCCGCGTCTGCTGAGCGCTGCGATCTCGACGACGCGCACGATCACGAAGAACATGATGCCGACGAGTGAGGCGACCAGGATCGTCGCCCAGAGCTGCTCGGGAGCCGTGATATACTGCTGGTTGAAGGTCAGGATTGCTCTTCCAAGACCCTGCTGGACCCCGCCCGGACCTTCACCGATGATCGTGCCGACGATGCTCGCCGCAGCCGCGATCTTGAGCGCAGTGAACAGATACGGCACGCTCGCCGGGAGGCGCAGCTTCCAGTAGATGGCCCACCTGCTGGCGGCGTATGAGCGCATCAGCTCGATCGCGCGCGCGTCCGGCGAACGCAGGCCACGGATCATGGCAATCGTCACCGGGAAGAAGGTCAGGTACGTGGCGATGATGACGATGCTCGTCAGGCCGCGGCCGAAGCTGACCACGATGAGTGGCGCGAGCGCGACGATCGGGACGGTCTGGCTGGCCACGACATAGGGAACGAAGGCGCGCTCGGCGAGCGCGAAATGGACAAAGATGCTCGCCAGGGCAATGCCGATGAGCGCGCCAAGAGAGAAGCCAACGATCGCCTCCGCCCACGTGTACAGAGCCTGGTCGAAGAGGTAGTTGCCGAGCAGGTAGTTGGCGTTGCGCTGGAAGGGCTCCGTGAAACTCGCGGCGATGGTCCACAGATGCGGCAGCTGAAGATCGCTGAATTGCGGAACCGGGAACGGTGGCGTGTGCTCATAGCCGATCGCGGTCACGTGCCACGGGTCGCCGAAGAGCCACTTGGCGCCCTCCCAGATCACGGCCAACGCAACAAGGAAGGCCAAGATGGTCAGCGCTCGACGCGCTACCGCTCGGCCCCTGCGCTCCCTCTCCATGCTTTCAGGTTAACGGGGCGCGACCGGCCAAAGCTCAGTCGGCGGCTCCGTCGCACGCGTCCTGGTAGATGTAATCCGGGTTACCGACCGCCCATTTGACGCTGTAGTACTCCATGCGCGCCTTGGCCAGCCCGTCCACGTTGCCATTACGTAGCCAGGACAAGGTCACGATCGCGCGGAAGATCTGACCGCTTTTGCCGCTGACCGCCACCCTCAAGGAGCTGAACTTGGCCGACACGGTCTCGGAAGCCATTCGCGTTTGAGCCGTGGACCCAACGGACTTCCAGCTCGTCCCACCGTTCGTCGAACGCTGAACCGTGAGCTGGAATTTGATCGCCTGACTGTCAGACCCACCTGTCCGGTTGTAGGCCAGTGCGATGAATGGGAAGACCTTTACCGACGCAAGATGGGCAACGTTGCCGATGGGCGCCGAGTAGATGCATCTCGCGCCGGGCGTAGCGGGACCGTCGGACGACGCAGGCTTAGTGCCGAAGTCTCCATGGTTGCCGCTCAGCGTTATCAGGCTGAACGCGGAAGCCGCCGAGCCAAAGGCCAGCGCCAGCAACAGCGCGCCAGTGATGGCCATGCCGACATTCCTGAAAATCCGCATCATTCCCTCCTCGCATTCGTGCGTCAGTTGCGCGGCAGTCTAGCCGCGACGGCCGCGTCTCCGAGCGAAAAGTTTCGTTGCAGGCGTGTCGCACCAGATCAGTCCGGGCTCAGCGGGCATTTTTGCTGGCTGCACGATCGCAGCGACCCATTTTGTCGAAGATCCCTGGAACCGCGACTCAAATATCTGTGGATACCGGGCGATGAGTTCGCGATTGGTCTTCGTGTCGCGCACGACCCAAACCAATCCAACCTTGAACTCGTCACCCTCGCCGGCGATTGCCACGGCGCGGCGCTCCTCATCCCTGACCTTCGCGTTGCTGCTGCGCGTCGCGGCGCCGAGATCGCCGAACGTGTTCCAGCACTCGACGTTCACGATCTGCCGCGTTCGACGGTCCGTAAGGCGAACGTCGATGCTGCGGCTTGATTCCCACGCCCGAGTTGGCGCCTCGAAGCTGACTTCCCAGCCGGCCGCTTTCGCGACACGGATCACCAGCTCCTGGAGGGCGAGATGGCCGGCGTCCACGAGCTCCGACAGCGGATCCCGAGCCAACTCGAAGCGCAGATACCTGCCGAGAGCCTCCGCCAACGCAAACCACACCCCGAGCGGCGCGCCAGCACCCCCGCCGCCCTCGATCGCCGCCAGCCGCGGCCGACTGAGACCCACCGAGCCGGCCAGTCGGGCCTGGGTCATCTTGCGGCGGTGGCGTGCCTGAACTAACTCTCGGCCCGCTCTTGCCACCTGCTCGTCGGCTCGCTGCTGGCCAGCGATTTGCGCCCGCGTCCTCTTCGTTCCTCGCATGTCAGCCAGACTGACAAAACCCGCTTATTGGCGGCTTAAGCGCTGTTTAGCCGAAGTTTTTCACGCTCGGAAAAGCCGGGCGAGCGTATCTCGCTGGCGCGGTCCGACCCTTACCTGCTTGCCAGCCCAGTTATGTCAGTCTGACTGACATTCCACGGCGGATGAGGCCCGGGCGATGAAGCCGAGGCAACTCGAGGCGTCACGCGGCGCGGCGGCGCACTGGTGCGGATGGCGGGCGGCGGCCGTCGCACGCGGCGCGGCGGCGTCCGTCGTGGGTTAGTGAACGGCCTGATCGGAGATGTCGAGCGCCTTGTCGATGATGTCGAAGCCCTGCGCGAGCTCGTCTTCGGTGATCGTCAGTGGCGGGTTGGTGTGGATGCCGTTCCAGCGCAGCATCGTGAACAGCCCGTTGTCTCGGAAGTACTTTGCGATCGCCTTCATCTCGTCCGATGTGCCGTTGTAGGGCGCCATCGGCTCGAATGGCGAGCGCGAGCGCACCACGTCGATCATCCCGAACATGCCGATGTTGCGCACGGCGCCAACCGAGGGGTGCTTCGCCATCAGCCGCTGGTGGTGCCCGCGCAGCACGTCGCCCATGCGCTTGGCACGGTCGATCAGCCCGTCCTCCTCGTAGACCGCGATCGTGGCCAGCGCCGCGGCGCAACCCATCGGATGTGAGTTGTAGGTCAGGCCGCCGTAGAAGGTCTTGTCGCGAAACTGCTCGGCGATTGAGCGGCGCATGCCGACCGCACCAAGTGGCAGGTACGAGGACGTCAGGCCCTTGGCCATGGAGATCAGGTCGGGCACGACGTTCCAGTTGTCGACCGCCCACCACGCGCCGGTGCGGCCGAAGCCGGTCATGACCTCATCAGCGATCAGCCAGATGCCGTAGCGGTCGCACATCTCGCGGATGCCCTGCAGGTAGCCGTCGGGGGGAATGAGGATTCCATTGGTCCCGACCACGGGCTCCACGATGAACGCGGCGATCGTCTCCGGTCCCTCGTACAGGATCACGCGCTCGGTCTCGCGCAGCAGCTCATCGACCGGCCGCGGACCGGCCTCGCCCCATGGCTGAGTGTCGGGCACGCGCACGAAACCCCAAACGCCGTTCTCAGCGGCCCAGCGGCGCGGGTCGCCCGTGGCCGCGATAACCTGGCCCGTCGCGCCGTGATATGACCGATAGCGCGCGAGCACCTTCCAGCGACCGGTTGCCTGACGCGCGAGCTTGATCGCGTTCTCGTTGGCCTCGGCACCACCGTTGGTGAAGAAGAAGACGTCGATGTCGCCCGGTGCGATCTCGGCCAGCTTCCTGCCCAGCCTGGCGCGCGGCTCGTGGGCCATGAACGGATTGACGTACGCCAACTTCTCAGCCTGGGCCTTGATCGCATTCACCACGCGCTTGTCGCCGTGGCCGATATTGACGCTCATCAGCTGCGAGTTGAAGTCGAGGAAGCGCCGCCCGTCGGGCGTATAGAAGTAGACCCCTTCCGCCCGATCAACCGGGATGGGATCAGCCGCCGATTGGGCCGACCACTCATACAGGGTGTACTTCCGTGACAGGTCGACGATCTCTTCCGCCGACAGCCCCACAACCGACTCAACAGCCATTCATGCCTCCTCTGACACAGGGCAGTTTACGCGCGCTCGCAGCCGCCTCCATCACGTGACAACGGCGTCCGATACATGTCGACCATTCCGCACCTGGCCCCACTTGCGAGCCGTGTGAAGCGGGTGCAAGGGGTCGCCGGGTACCTGTTCGAGACCTGCCGCGCGTGTGCGAAAACGGCCAACACGGCCGAATCGAGCGGCGCATACTGCCCCAACGACCGGTCGCCAGCCGGATTGCACAACTGAAAAATCGCGATGTCAGTACCGCCCCAGCGGCTGACACGCTCCAGTCGCCCGGAGCAATCGCGATCCAAACGACCGCCGCCGTGCCCCGTCGGTCTCGAGAAGTCAGGGAGGCTACCTCGGGATGTCGGACAAAGGACGTTCACCCAGCACGCTGCTGCTATTTGTGCTTGCGATGCCCATCTTCGCGCTCGTCTATGTGACGACCTTCGGAGGACGGCTGTGGGCCACCTTTCGCCCAGCCATAGCGACTTTCCTGGGCGCAACCGTTATCGGATCCGTCTACGCCGAAACGGCATATCGCAAGACCCCAACACCGATTCGCGCCGCAGCCGTGGTCGCGCTATCGGTCGCACTGGTGGTGCCCTCGTTCTCGGCGCCGGCGGCCGTGGCCGCCGCGGACCCGGCCCAGGCCGTCATAGCTGCCGCACGCGAATACCTTGGTGACCGGTTCCAAATGGGCGCCGAGGGACCAACGCAATTCGACTGCTCAGGCCTCATTTATCGCGCCTTCGCCGACGCAGGCGAGCTGCCGCGCATCGGTGGCATGCGCCTACGCGCAGCCGGCTACATGCAGTACTTCGTGTCGCGCGGCAGGTTCACCAAGAATGAGTCCGATGCTCAGCCCGGCGACCTCGTCGTCTACAACAGAGGCGAGCATATCGGTATCTACCTTGGTGGCGGCAAGGTCCTCAGCGCGCTGATCAACCCATGGGGCGTGTCGATCCACTCCCTCCTCGGCATTCACCAGACGGTCACCTATTTCCTGCGCGTCAACTGGGGCGGAGGCGACTCCGGTGACCCCGGGCCAGGTGGCAACGGAAACGGGAACAACGGCAACGGGAATGGCAACGGGGGCAATTCGGTCGACAACCCATCCCACGTCGGCAATGGCACCGGGTCCGGCAATGGGACCGGCAATGGGACCGGCGATGGCAACGGGAATGGCAACGGCCAGGGCATCGGCAACACCAGTGGGTCGGCCGTCGCGCTGGGCACGATGAACCTGCGCGTCGCTGCGGATCCGAGCAGTCGGATCATCGGCTGGATCGGCAAGGGCGGCAGCTTCAATGTCGTCGGCCAGGGCACCAGTCCCGCAGGCTACGTCTGGTACCAGGTGCAAACCAAGTCGGGCAAGGAGGGTTGGGTCTACTCGCGCTGGGTTAAAGAGCAGAACTAACTTTTCTTCCTCGTTCCTGAGGCCGCGACAGCGCCAGCTGTCGCGGCCTATTTCTATGCCGGAACCCCGCGGTCTATTTCCATGCTCGACGCGGAGCAATGCGGGGCACTTGCCCAACTCATCAGAGCTCGAAAGTCGCACCCTCACGACCAGGCAGCACCTCGAACTCGTCGGCGGCCATCTCGCGCGCAACAGCGAGCATCGCATCGAGCTCAGCATCGTCATGCGCCGGGTCGTGGTGGAACGTCACGAGACGCCTGGCGCGTGCCATGCGCGTCAGATCGACCGCATCGTCGATGCGCGAATGGCCCCAGCCGACGCGGTCCGCGTATTCGGCGGCCGTGTACTGGGCGTCATGGAGGAGCAGGTCGACGCCGGCCGCCAGGTCGTAGCCCGACGTCCACTCCGGTGCAGGCTCGCGGCCCTCGGTCGACAGGGCAGGCTCATGGTCGGGCATGTAGGCCATCGTCGAAACGCCGTCCGTGACGCGATATCCAACGGTCGGGCCGGGATGAATGACCATCTCGCTGGTCACGCGCAGGCCGCCGATCTCGAACTCGCCCATGGGTGCGTCGTGGAGCTCGAGTCGCGCCGCCACATCGCGCAGGCGAATCGGGAAGAGCGGCGGCGAAAGGTACCTGGTAAGTCGGGTGCGCAGGTCCAATGTCGCCGAAGGCGGCCCCCAGACATGGATCTCGAAGTCCTTCTGGAAGAACGGCGCGAAGAAGCCAAGGCCCTGGATGTGGTCCATGTGCAGATGCGTCAGCAGGATGTCGAGGCGGCGCGGCTCGCCGTACGTGTCGCCGACGCGCCTGACGCCAGTGCCCGCGTCGAGAATCACGATCGAGCCGTCGCGGCCCTCCACCTCGGCACAGGCGGTATTGCCGCCGTACTCGACCGTGTCTGGTCCGGCACTTGCAATCGAGCCACGTGTGCCCCACAGACAGACGCGCATCAGGTCAGCGCGGCGGCTGGGCTCACGGCCGTGCGGATCGCGACCCTCACGCCTGTTTCTTGCGCTCCCAGAACATCGCCACGCCACCGATCAAGTGGCCCCCGCCGCCGAGCAATGGAAATGCAGTGACCTCAACCTCGTGGTCGCGGCCATCCAAACCGCGCATCGCGACGCGGCGATGAACCGGACGATGCTCACGCAACGCAACCACAAGAGGTGCCTGGTCGTCGGGCAGCGGACTGTCATCCGCGTCGCGAAACGAGAAGATCCGACGCCGCGCCAGCAGGTCGAGCTCACCAACGTCGTCGAAGCGTTGTCCAAGGAGTTGCTCGGCCGCCTCGTTGAAGAAGAGCAGATCGCCGTTCTCATCGGCCAGGAGCATGGGCACGGCCAGCCCGTCGGCGAGCTGGCGCATCAGGATCAGGCCGATGTCTCGTTGCGGCATGCGCGGATTGTGACCCACGCGGGCGCGCCCGGCCGCTTGATACTGTCACTCGATGGACACAGACCTGCCCGAGGAGCTGCTCGATCCTGCGGTTCTGGGCGGGGTTTCCGAGCATCTGCTCGACCCCGAAGAGACGCTGTGCACCATGTGCGGGCGGCCATTGGGTTATTCGACTGACGATCAGCCCCTCTGGCCCACGGGACCGATGTGCGGCGATTGCTACCAGGCACGCCAGATGGACGATGAGATCGCCTGGTCGGAGGACACGTGATACCCGTTCGGCGCGGCGAACGGCGTCTTTCCAGCGTCGCCCGATGCACCGATTTCCGAGCCTTACGGCCACGACGTGCCCAGATGCACCGATTTACGAACACAATGGCCACGACAAATGCTCCAGGGTGGCCGATTGGCATCCGCACGCGAGCAAATGGCCACGACGTGGCTTTTGGGCTCGCATTCGCGACCACTGCCGATGCCTGCGGTGATACCCGCAGATGACTGACGACGGGTACGACGTCATCGTCCTGGGCCTTGGCGCGATGGGCAGTGCGACTGCCTATCAGCTGGCCAAGCGTGGCGCACGCGTGCTGGGACTGGAGGCGTTCACGCCCGCGCACGAGCTCGGCTCCTCGGGTGGTCTCACGCGCATCATCCGTCTCGCCTACTTTGAGCATCCGTCATACGTGCCGCTGCTCAAGGCGGCGTGGGCGCTCTGGCCGGAGATCGAGACCGAGGCAAATGACCACCTGCTCGAGGTCACGGGTGGGCTGTACATCGGCCAGCGCGGGAGCGATGTGCTCGATGGCGCGCTGCTCAGCGCTCGGACGCACGGCCTGGAACACGAGCTGCTCGACGCCGACGAGTCGCGCGCCAGGTTTCCGGCACTCCAGATCGACGATGAGATGCAGACGCTGTACGAACCACTCGCTGGCCTGCTCTTTGCCCAGCGCTGCATCGCCGCGCACCTGCGACTGGCGACTCGCCGTGGTGCCGAGCTCCACTTCGAGGAGCGCGTCACGGGCTGGACGCTCGACGGCGGCGAGGGCGGCGGCGGCGCGGACCGCGGCGGAGGCGTGACTGTGACCACGACGCGCGGCACCTATCACGCTGCCAAACTGGTTATGTCAGCCGGAGCGTGGCTGCCCAAGCTGATGCCGGAGTTGCGCATCCCGCTCCAGGTCGAGCGCAATGTTGCCTTCTGGTTCGAGCCAATCGCCCAGGCCGAGATCTTCGCAGCCGACCGACTACCCGTTTGGATAATGGAGATCGACGCAGAGTTCGCCTACTACGGTTTTCCGACACTCCCCGAACAACCGGCCACCGAAAGCGTTGCCGCCGCGCACCACCAAGGGGTGAAGGCCGCGCGCCACCACGGCGGCCAAGCGGCGGATCCGGACGCCGTTGATCGTAATGCCAGCGACGCTGACGAACGTGTCGTGCGCGACTTCATGGGCCATTACATGCCACTCGCTGCCGGGCGTCGCATGGACGCACGCGTGTGCATGTATACGAACACGCCCGACCAGAACTTCGTGCTCGGACTCGACCCACGTGATGACCGCATCGTGATCGCTTCGCCGTGCTCCGGCCATGGGTTCAAGTTCTCCACCGTGATCGGCCAGATCTGCGCCGAACTGGCGCTCGAAGGCAACACTAGTTTCGACATTGACTTCCTATCCGCACGGCGCTTTTCTGATCCGCCGTGATTCCCTCACATTGGGATGTACTTGAGGCTACTTGAGGGCTATTGCGTGGCGCGCTGACGCTGCGCGCACGCAAAAGACTGCCGTTGCCACTCCGAGT
>JBBQEC010000055.1:0-11603 GCA_038320305.1 Candidatus Limnocylindrales bacterium
GCGCTGCGTGAGCTTGAGCCCAGCGGCAAGAGCCTGTGGCGGGCTCTGCTCGAAACCAAGGACGCCTCCGTGCTTGCGGTCCTCGTCGAGAACACGGCAGCGATGATCGGCTTGGTCATCGCCTTTGTCGGCCTGCTGGCGGCCGAGCTGACCGGCAATCCGCGCTACGACGCCTTGGCCTCACTCGCGGTCGGCGTCGTGCTCACGGCCGTCGCCATCTTCCTTGCCGCAGAGAGTCGGGCTTTGCTGATCGGCGAATCCGCCACAGGCCCCATCGTCGATCACGCGCGAGAGACGATCGAAAGTGACGACGCGGTCGTGAGCATCGAGTCGCTGCGGACCATGCACCTGGGGCCGGACAGCGTCGTCATGACCGCGCGCATACGTTTCCAGCCGGGTCGCACCGACCTGCCGGCGGTAATAGCGCGCCTGAAGCAGCGTCTCGGCGAGCTGGACCCTCTTCTTGACGACGTGACGATCGAGCCCGCCGCGAATGAATAGCGACGACCCGCGCCAAGACCAGATCGCCGACTTTCTGGCGCTCCAGTCGACAGCCATTGCCGAGCTGGCCGAGAGCCTGCGCGTCCTCGTCAAGCGCGCCGTGCCGACCGCCATCGAGCGACTACGGCCGGGCTGGCGCCTGATTGGCTACGACGTGCCGCTCAAAGGCACGCGCACGACGTACTTCGCGTGGGTGTTGCCCGAGGTCGGGCACGTCCACGTCGGCTGGCAGACGGGCACCCTCATGGACGACCCCGAGCACATGCTGCGCGGCGCGCACCTGAAGCTCAAGAAAGTTCGGTATCTGACCTTCCAGCCTGGCGATCGGGTTCCGACCAAGGTCGTGCTGGATTTCACCCGCGACGCTGTGCGCATCGCGGCAATGTCACCCGGCGAGCGGCACGTGATCGCCTCGCTGCGCGAGCAACCGGGCGGCCCCCGATAATCGGAAGCTGATGCGCATCGCAACCTGGAACGTCAACTCGCTCAAGGCCCGTTTGGACCGCGTGCTCGAGTGGCTTGACCGCGCCCAGCCGGACGTCCTCCTCATGCAGGAGACCAAGCTCGCTGACGACGACGCGCCGGTCCTCCCCTTCCGCATGCGCGGCTACGAGCTCGTGCATCACGGGGAGGGGCGCTGGAACGGCGTCGCCATCGCGTCAAGGAACGCGGTTGATCCGGCCTCGATCATCACCAACTTTGGCGACGGACCGGTGCGCAACACGGCTGCTGGCGCGACGATCACACTCGCCGAGGAGGACTTCGATCCTTTCACAGAAGCGCGCATGGTCAGCGCTGTGATTGATGGCATCAGGTTCGTGTCGCTCTACGCACCCAACGGACGTGTTGTCGGATCAGCCTTCTTCGATGGCAAGCTCGGCTGGTACGCACGCGTCCACAAATGGCTGAGGGAAACATCGGCGCCGTCAGATGCGCTGGTGGTCGGTGGCGACATGAACATCGCGCCGACGGACATGGATGTCTGGGACGCAGCCGCGGTTCATGGCGGCACCCACGTATCAGCACCAGAGCGCGAGGCCTTCGCAGGGCTGCTCAGGTGGGGATTGATCGATGGCTACCGATCGAAGCGTCCTGAGCCCGGACGCTTCACATGGTGGGATTACCGCGCCGGCAACTTTCACAAGAACCTGGGCATGCGCATCGATCACCTTCTGGTCACTCAGCCGATCGCGGATCGGCTGATCTGGGCAGAAATCGACCGCGAGGCGCGCAAGGGCGTCCCCATTCCGTCCGATCACGCTCCCCTCTTGATCGATATCGACGCGCCCGGCGTTCCGATCGATGCCGGCTGGGACGGAGCACTCGAGAGAATCGCGGCCCGAACAAAGCGTTGATCGGTGCGTGAGAATGCGCGCAGCGCGGCGCTGTCCGGCCGCCGATGGAGGAGGCTGACATGCTCAAGGAGTTCCGGGACTTCCTGTTTCGCGGCAACGTCATCGATCTTGCCGTTGCGTTCGTCATCGCGGCTGCGTTCGGAGCGCTCATCAAATCGTTCGTCGATGACGTGCTCACGCCGCTGATTGGCCTGCTGGGTATTCCTGACATGTCGACATGGTCGGTAACCGTGGGCAGTGCCCAACTGATGTATGGCCTGTTCCTGCAGGCGGTCCTCTACTTCGTCATCGTCGCGGCCGCGCTGTTCATCTTCCTGATCAAGCCGCGCAACGCACTTGAAGCGCGCCGCGGGAGGGCTGACGAGGACGCCCCGACGAAGACGTGTCCGTTCTGCGCGACTGACATTCCACTGGCCGCGACGCGCTGCCCGAACTGCACGCAACCCCTTCCGGTTGGCTGATCTCCGCGCGAGTTGAGCTTGTCGATCCGTCGAATCACGGCAGATGACTGGCAGCTGCTGCGCGAGCTGCGGCTGGCCAGCCTGCTCGACGCGCCCGAGGCCTTCGGCCAGACGCATGCCAATGCCCTGGCGATTCCTGACGACGAGTGGCAGCAGATTGCGCGCGCCTCGGCGGGCGGCGACGGGCGCACCTGGCTCATCGGCACGCTCGATGGCAAGGACGCGGGTCTTGTTCAGGCCCGCCGCCGCCCGCCAGATGACTGCCTGATCTTCTCGATGTGGGTGGCACCCGGCGCGCGCCGGTCAGGCATGGGACGACTGTTGATCGACTCGATCGCCGATTGGGCAGCGACCTGGGGCGCGCGCCGTCTCGTGCTGTGGGTTTATGGCACCAATGAAGGCGCACACCGTTTCTACGAGGACGTCGGATTTACGACCGTGTCTGAGGGTCCTGACGCAGAGTCAGGCCATACGTTCGGAGCGTTCGCGATGGAGCGGCTGATCCCGGTCTAGCGATGTGCGGTGCTGGCTCAGGCGGCGGCCGCGGCGAGACCCTCGACGAACTGGCTCTGGTAGAGCTCGTGATAGAAGCCTTGCCTGTCGAGCAGCTCCTGATGTGTCCCGGTCTCGACGATGTGACCGTGGTCCATGACCACGATCAGCTCGGCGTCGCGGATCGTCGAGAGCCTGTGAGCGATCACGAACGTCGTCCGGCCGCTCATGAGCTTGCTCATCGCGCGCTGGATGAGGACCTCAGTGCGCGTGTCAACTGAGCTCGTGGCCTCATCGAGGATCAGGATGCGTGGATCGGCCAGGAAGGCGCGGGCGATCGTCAGTAGCTGCTTCTCACCCTGCGACAGGTTGGTCGCGTCATCGTCGATGACCGTGTCGTAGCCGTCGGGCAGTGTGCGCACGAAGTGGTCGACGTGCGCGCTCTCCGCCGCGGCGACGATCTCGTCCTCGGTCGCCCCTTCTCTGCCATAAGCGATGTTGTCGCGAATCGTGCCGTGGAAGAGCCACGTGTCCTGGAGGACCATGCCGAAGTTGCGGCGCAGCGTCTCGCGCGTGACGTCACGCGTGTCAACGCCGTCAACTGTGATCCGGCCTGAGTCGATCTCGTAGAAGCGCATGAGCAGGTTGACGAGCGTCGTCTTGCCAGCACCTGTGGGTCCCACGATGGCGACGGTATGTCCGGGCTCGGCGGTAAGGCTGAGATTCTCGATGAGTGGCGTATCGGGCAGGTAGCGGAACGAGACGTCCTCAAAGGCGACCTCGCCACGGACGTTGGTAAGCACGACAGGCTTCTCCGGATCGCGCACCATCTCACGCTCGTCCATGAGCTCGAAGACGCGCTCAGCGGACGCCACGGCCGACTGCAGAATGTTGGCGATGCTCGCCGCCTGGACGATGGGCTGCGTGAACTGGCGCGAGTACTGGATGAAGGCGACCACATCGCCGAGCGACATCTGGCCAGAAGCCACACGCAGGCCGCCGATGACGGCGATCGCGACATAGTTGAGGTTGGAGATCAGGCTCATGGCCGGCTGGATGATCCCGGAGATGAACTGGGCTCGATATGACGCCTGGTAAAGGCGCTCGTTCTCGACTTCGAAGTTCGCCGAGGCTTCTTTCTGGCGCCCGAAGACCGTGACGATGTTGTGGCCGGTGTGCATCTCCTCGACCTGTCCGTTGAGGGCGCCCGTGGAGCTCCACTGCGCGACAAATAGTCGCTGGGACCGGCGGATGATGATGACCGTCACGATCAGCGATGCCGGAATCGCCAGAACCGAGATAAGAGCCAGCTGCCAGTCGATCGTGAACATCATGATCAAAACGCCGATGACCGTGAACACGGACGTGATCAGCTGCGTCAGGCTCTGCTGTAGAGACTGCCCGATGTTGTCGATGTCATTCGTGACGCGACTGAGCACATCACCGCGCGAATGATCATCGAAGTACTTGAGCGGCAGCCGCCCAAGCTTCTGATCGACTTCCTCGCGCAGCCGATAAACGGTGCGCTGGGTCACGCCGGCCATGATGTAAGCCTGTGCCCAGCCGAACACGGCGCTGCCCACGTAGAGCCCGATGAGTGCGATCAGGATGCTCGCGAGAGCGTTGAAGTCGATGCCCGCACCGGGGATGACGGTCATGCCACTGAGCAGATCCGCGAGCTGATTCTGGCCCGCAGCGCGCAACAGCGCTTCCGCCTGAGCCTGCGTTGAGCCCGCGGGCAGCTGTGCGCTGACGACGCCGTCGAAGATGATGTTGATCGAGTCGCCGAGAATCTTTGGGCCAATGACAGCGAACGTGACACTGCCCACGGCCAGGAACAGGACGACGATGATGCGCGGCATCTCCGGCCGCAGCCGGCCGAGCAGGCGCTTGAATGACTTTCCAAACTCCTTGGACTTCTCCGGCGGCAGACTGCCCATCATCATGCCGCCCGGTCCCATGCCGCCCGGACGACGGCCACCGGCGCCGCCTGAAGCGGTTTGTTGACCCTGCGGAGCCCCCTGCGGAGGACGTTGCGAATTCTGCCCGCTCATGCCGCCTGTGCCTCAGCCTGTGTCAGCTGCGAGTAGACGATCTCCTGGTAGGTCTCATTCGACTCGAGCAGCTGCGCGTGCGTGCCAACGCCCACGATTCGACCCTCGTTCATGACGATGATCCGGTCGGCGTTGAGGATCGTCCCGACGCGCTGGGCAACGATGATCACGGTCGACTGAGAAAGCTCGCGTTTCAGCGCAGCGCGCAATCGCGCATCAGTCCGGAAGTCAAGCGCTGAGAAGCTGTCGTCAAAGATGTACAGGGGCGCCCGCTTGACGAGTGCCCGCGCGATAGCGAGGCGCTGGCGTTGGCCGCCAGAGACGTTCGTGCCGCCCTGGTCGATCGGCGCATTGATGCCGTCAGCGAGCTCGCTCACGAACTCACTTACCTGGGCGATATCGAGCGCACTCCGGATCTGCTCGTCGGTCGCCTGGGCATCGCCGTAGCGGACGTTGGTCGCGATCGTGCCGCTGAAGAGGAAGGCACTTTGCGGGATTACTCCGATCATCTGCCACAGGTCCTCGCGGCGTAGCTCGCGAACATCCACGCCATCGACCTCGATGGAGCCCTCGGTCGCGTCGTAGAAACGCGGAATCAGGTTCACCAGCGTCGATTTGCCGCTGCCTGTGCTGCCGATGATCGCCGTCGTCTGGCCCGGCTCGGCCGTCAACGAGATCTCGTGCAGGACGGGTTGCTGAGCACCCGGATAGCGGAATTCAAGGTTCTTGAATTCGACGCGTATGCCGGGCCGCGCTCCATCCGGGATCGGATGTCTGCCGTTGCCATCACCCGGCGTTGGTTGACGGCCATTGCCGTCGCCCGTGTGTTCATCGTCTCCGCCGCCGCCGGCTTGGAAGATCGGCAAAGTAACCGGCCTGTCCGGGTCGACGATGCTGGGCTCTGTCTCCAGGACCTCGCGAATGCGACCGGCCGATACCACCGCGCGGGGCAGGAAGATGATCATGAATACGGCCATCAGGACCGAGAACAGGATCTGGATCAGGTAGGCCAGAAAGGCGGTCAAGCCGCCGATGGACAGATCGCCGCTCTGGACCCGGAAGGCGCCAAACCAGACCACGGCGACCGACGACAGGTTGAAGATGAGCAGCATTACTGGGAAGGTCAGCGCGAAGAGGCGGTTGACCTTGAGTGAGGTCTGGAACAGGTCTGTACTCGCCTCGGCGAAGCGCTTTTCCTCATGATCGACACGGACGAAGGCACGGATAACGCGCACGCCGGCGAGCGCCTCGCGCATGACCTGGTTGATGCGGTCGACCTTGATCTGCATCGCCCGAAAAAGAGGCACGGCCCGGCTGGTGATGAAGAGGATGAAGCCGAACATGATCGGCAGGATGACCAGCAGGAGAGCGGAGAGCGGCCCGTCCTCGCGGTACGCCAGGATCACTCCACCGATACCCATGATCGGCGCGAGCAGGATGACGGTCAGGCCCATGAAGACGATCAGCTGGACTTGCTGAACGTCATTGGTGTTGCGTGTGATGAGCGACGGCGTGCCGAACTTGTTCATCTCGACCTGCGAGAAGTCCGAGACGCGGCGAAAAACAGCCAAACGCACGTCTCGGCCAAAGCCCATGGCGACCTTGGCGCCGAAGTAGACAGCCGTCACCGAGCAGACACCGAGCACGGCGGTGATGGCCAGCATCACCGCGCCGACGTTGATGATGTAGGAGGTGTCACCTTTGGCGATGCCGTTATTGATGATGTCGGCGTTCAGCGCGGGTAGATACAGGGTCGTCAGCGCCTGGGCCAGCAACAGGACCATGACGATGGCGATCGAGCCCCGATAGCGGCCGAGGAACTGGCGCAGGAGCTTGGTCACGCCTGCTTGCCCTCCTCTTGTGCGACCTGCTCGATCCATTTGTCACGCGCCTCGCGCACCGCACGAAGCCCGGTCAAAAGCGCACGCAGGTCCCTGTCGCTGATGCTCGAGAGCATTCGCGCCATATGTGACTGGCGCTCGGCCTGCATGGCCGTGAAAACCTGTTCGCCCTTGTCGCTGACAGAGACCACAACCACGCGACGATCCTCATCGCTGCGACGACGCTCGATGACGCCCTTCTTCTCCATCCGATCGACGATGCCCGTCGCACTGGCAACCGATACGTCTAGCATCTCGGCCAGGTGCGACATGGTCAGCGGACCGTTGAACCGCAGGAGCATGAGCAGGTTGAGATGGACGATGCTCAGGGTGCCTTCGTGGAAGCGCTTAAAGGCGCCCTGGAAGTCACGAAAGCTGATCTGGTTCAACTCGGTGAGAACGGCGTTGACCGTATCGTCGTGCGGCGGATCTCCAGGCGGATCGCTATTCAACGACGGATTAACGTTCAATGGCACGCCAGAAGTATATGGGCCGTGAAGTACCTGTCAAATGGGGCGATCGGGAGTGATCCAGCGCGGGTCCAGGTCGAGATGCACAACGGTCGGTTTGCGCGAGATCAGTGCTGCGCGAAGAGCGGGCTCGAACTCTGAGTCGTCGCGGACGCGGACGCCCTCCGCTCCACACGCCCGGGCGAACGCGGCAAAGTCAATCGGCCCGAGCCCAGTGGCAATCTCATCACGATGCTCGTTGTGCTGATGCATCGCGATCGTCCCGTAGCGCATGTTGTCGAAGACGAGCGCGACTGGCGATGCGCCCCTCCGGACTGCCGTTTCGAGCTCATTCATGGTCATCGCAAAGCCGCCGTCACCGCATAGCGCCACCACCTGCCGACCCGGCGCGGCGAGCGATGCGGCGACCGCCGCGGGCATGCCGTAACCCATGGCGCCGGACGTCGGACCGAGCAAGATTTGATCACGGTCAAAACGCAAATAGCGAACCGGCCAGAGACCGAAGTTACCCGCGTCGATCGTCACGATTGCGTCGCCACTGAGGTTTCCATGGAGCACTGCCACGACATGCGCAGGATCGACGCCCGAGCCATGCCACTCGCGCGCCGATACGGTCGTGGCAGCGACGTACGCGGCCCGATCCACGGCAAGTGCCACTCGCCGGCGCGTCGCGCTGTCGTCGTTGTACGCGACCTCAAGAGCGCGGTGCAGGAAGGTCTTCGCGTCGGACGTCAACGGCAGGTCGGGCGCGAGCATCCCGGCGTGGGCGTATCTCAACTCCAGGTCGACGTGCGCCCAGCGCGTAGTCGGTGCTGGAAGCGCGTAATCGAAGCTCGCGACCTCGTTAAGGCGACAACCGATGACCAACAACGCGTCGGCCTCAAGGAGACGCTCGCGCACAACTGCTGGGGAGCCGTAGCCGGTTACACCTAGGTAGTTGGCGTGATCGTTTGGAAACACCGACGTCCGACGCCAGGCGGCGAATACGGGCACAGCCAACTGCTCACTAAACCTCACGAGCTCCTCCCGAGCGCCCGCGGCCGCAACACCGTAGCCGGCAAGGATTGCCGGTCTTTCGGCGCCGTCGAGCAATTCGACAATCGCCTGGACGTCACCGCGTATGGGTGGGGCGGGCGCAACCAGGTCAAGGGCGAACGAGACGGGCTCGATCTCCGCGTCAAGCGTGTCCTCGGGCAGCGCGAACAGCACGGGTCCCTTGCGTCCGCTCAGCATGGCGCCAAGGCCGGCGCCCAGCATTAGGCCGGTGTCGGCGGGATCGTCGAGCTGCCCGGCCCACTTGGCGAGGCGTCCGAATGACGCAACAAGATCTGCTTCCTGGAACGCCTCACGGCCCAGATGGTCGCGTTGGACCTGGCCGAGCAGCGCCACCATGGGCGTCGAATTCTGGCGCGCGGTATGGATACCGATGCTCATGTTCGACGCGCCCACCGCGCGCGTCCCGAGGACCGCGGCCGGCGCGCCGGTAAGCTGGCCGATTGCCTCGGCCATGAACGACGCGCCGCCCTCGTGACGAGTGGCCACGACCTCGATGCCGGCCGCGGGCAGCGCGTCCAACAGACCGAGAAACGACTCGCCCGGCACCGTGAAGGCCCAGCGGACGCCGGCCTGGGCGAGCGCGTCGGCGATCACGCGCCCTACCGTCGTCAAGGGCGCGGAATGGCGCTCAGGAGCAGGCCGACGATGACGACCACCGCGAGCACCAGTAATATGCGCCTGACCCGCGGATCATTCGTGTCCATTGGGTTTAGCGGTAGTTCTCGAACTGGAGCGGAACGGGATACCCGTCGGACTCCTCGCGCAAACGAGTGATGACCTTCTGGAGGTCGTCCTTGCTCTTGCTGCTGACACGGATCGCGTCACCCTGGATCTGCGACTTGACCTTGGGGTAGTCGTCGCGGATGAGCTTGCTGATCTTCTTGGCCAGATCATCGGGTAAGCCACGCTTCAGGCCGATCTTCTGGCGGACCGTGTTTCCGCCCGCTTCCTCGATTTCGCCCCAGTCGAAGATCTTGAGCGACAGGCCGCGCCTGATCGCCTTCGACTCGAGCAGGTCACGCATCGTCTTGGCGCGTGATTCGTTGTCGGCTCGGAAGATGATCTCCTCCTTGGCCAGCTCGATCTCCGCCTTCGAGCCCTTGAAGTCGAAGCGCGTCGCGATCTCTCGGTGAGCCTGGTCGACAGCGTTGACGAGCTCCTGGCGATCGAAGTCGCTGACGACGTCGAAGGAGACATCACCGGCCACTACGCGCCTCCCTCAGGCTTGAACGTCGAGTCCTTGCCCACGACTCGCTCTACCGGCCACTGCCGGAAGCGCCAGATCTTGCCGGCATCGTTCAGCTCGATGGTCATGAAGCCGTAGACGCGGACCCGGTCGCCGCCGGTGTCACGCCGCGTGTACGCACCGTGCCAGCTGGCCAGCACGGTGGAGCCACTGACCCACACGTTCTCCGCGTCGAACTCGACGCTGACCTCTTTAGCGGCCATTGCGTTCCAAAGCTCGCGGATCGCGTTAGCGCCGTGCAGAGGCTCGGTGAATGGCGCCTGCCGATACTCGGCGTCCTCATCAAATAGATCGAGGATGGTGTCTGGGTTGCGTGCTTCCCAGCCGCGCTTCCAGGTTGCGAGCAGGTCTTGTCCATCACCGGGCGTCAGTTGTGGCATCTGCCGATTCTAGAGGCTGGCGCTGCCGCGACCCGGGCGACCGAGCAGTAGCTCGATCAATCGACTGGCGATCACGTACGAACGTCCGCCACCCATGACCAGGACGACGTCGCCGGGCTGCACGTGCTCAGCAAGGAAATCCGCAGTCTGCTCGACGCTTCCGGGTGCGGCTGCCGTGCGCGCTGCACCGCGACGTGCCGTGACAGCATCCGCAAGGGCCTGGGCGCTCGTGATCGTCGTGTCTGGATCGCGGCCGGCCCAGATGTCAGCGATTGCAACGTGGTCGGCCGTCGCCAGCGTGTCGGCAAACTTGTCGAGCATCGAAGCTGTGCGGTGGTAGGTCAGTGGTTCGTAGACGGCCCATACCGGACGGCCGGGGTATTGGCCGCGAACGGCCTCGAGGGTCTTGGCGATCGCTGTTGGATGGTGGCCGTAGTCATCAAGGACGACCACGCCACCGACCTCTCCCTTGAGCTCCAACCTGCGGCCCACACCGCGGAATCCGGACAGGCTCTCGCGCACGATGGAGTCGTCGATCCCGAGCACGCGCGCGGCACTGACGACGGCCATCGCGTTGGCCGCGTTGGCCGGGCCTGGCAGGCCGATCTGGAAGCTCGCCGGCTCGCCGTTGGCCTCGACGATCGTGCCCGGCCAATCGCCGCGCAGCCGCGCCACGACCTGAGCGGCGCCTGCATCCATGGTGTTGGCAACGAGCGTGGCTCCGGGTTGCGCGCGGCGGATCCACGCCTCAAAAGCGTCGAGCACTGCCTGCTCGTGGGCGAAGACGTCCGGGTGGTCCCATTCGGCGTTGAGCAGGATCGCCAGTGAGGGCCGGTATGGATCGAAGTTGCCCGCGTATTCGTCGGCCTCGACGACAAACTCGGGGCCAGTGCCCCAGCGCGCGGTGCTCGGCGTCGGACCGACCAGCTCCGCATCGAGCAGCGCGCCAACGAACGCCGACGGGTCACGGCCCGCGCGAACCAGAAGGTCGATCAGCCAGCCGGTCGTGGTTGACTTGCCGTGCGTGCCGGCGATGGCGACAAGGCGCTGGCCTGTGGTCGCAGCTGCATCCGCGATGAGCTGCTGCCACGGCTCGGTGGGCAGGGCCAGGGCATGGGCGGCGACGAGCTCCGGATTGTCGGGATCTACTGCGGTCAGGGCCTTGGTTACGGCCAGCCGCTCCGGACGTTGATCGATCTCGCCGTCACGCAACACGTGCTCAGGCGAGTGCTCCCAGACAAGCGGAATGCCGGCGTCGCTCAGCGCGTTCGTGTACGGCGTGGGCCCGCCCGGGTCACAGCCACTGACCTCGGCACCGGCGCGATGTGCCAATAGAACTGCCGCTGACGCACCGGCGCCTGCCGCTCCAAGAACGTGGATGCGCTCACCCACACGTATCCGCCGCGCCTCGCGTGCCGGTGCGAGCCCCTTTCCTATTTCAGCCGCGAGGCGCGTCAAGGTGCTCCATCACGAGCGTGAGTGCTGCCTTTGCGCTGCGCAGTTTGTTGCCGTGGCGGTCGTCGGTCCACAAGTAGCGCCGAACGTCGGGACCGGAGCTGTCCGCGACCCCGACGTAGGTTAGCCCAACTGGTTTGGCCGGCGTGCCGCCGCCCGGACCTGCTACCCCTGTCTCCGCAACCCCAATGTCCGCGCCGTACCTGCGCCGCGCGCCCTCTGCCATGGCCGCGCAAGCCTGAGCTGAAACGGC
>JBBQEC010000056.1:0-11593 GCA_038320305.1 Candidatus Limnocylindrales bacterium
ATAATCCGCCGCGGGCGGTGCTCGAGGAGGTCGGCCTCGACCGGCCCGGGCCGCGGCCGGATGAGCTTTTCAGCCTGGTCACGACCGGTGCGGGCACGAGCGTCGGGTCGACCTTCCTGACAGATCAGCCGGATCCGATGCGACGCGTAGCCAGGACCATCGAGCGAGCTGCGCGTTTCGTGCCCGCGCTCCTCCGTGTTCAGCCAACGAGCGTGCGTGCCTGTGCGCGTCCCGTGTCCTTCGACGGCAGGCCGCTGATCGGAGCCGTGCCCGGAGTTGTTGGCCTGTTCGTCTGTGCCGGCCACGGGACATGGGGCATATCGACTGGCCCGGCGTCGGCCCGGCTCGTTACCGACGCTATGCTCGGTCGCGAATCAGTTCCGGCGGCCCTGGACGTCGCGCGACATGTCGTCTAGCGCAGCATCATTCCCGCTCTGAGTCGGCGGCCGCGGCCGTTTCGGAACCCGTCCGCCGAGGAACGAGAAGAGCAACGCGACAACGACGACCGCGCCGATGAGCACGACGACCGCGAGGACAGCGATTGGATTCTGTGTGACATGAACTTCGGGCATGTCCCACGAGGATAGACCGGGTCGCAGGCTGGACCGCGCCCGTAACATCGCGCCGGTGATTGATCCTGACGATGAACCGCGCAGCGCCATTCCAGACAGGCCGCCCTACGCGCTGCGCGCGCGACTGCTGACGCCTCTCGCGGCCGGCGGCACTCGCTTCCTCGACGATGCGCTCATCGAGATCGACGCAGCGGGGCGTCTGGCACGCGTCGAAGCCTGGTCGGATGGCCTCACGAATGGCTCCATCGTGGACGTGCGGCCGCTGCTGATCATGCCCGGGCTGGTCGACCTCCACGCCCACCTGCCGCAATGGCCGAGCGCTGGGCTAGGTTCCGGGCTCGATCTCCTGGCGTGGTTGAGGCGCTACATCTTCCCGCTTGAGCGCGAGTTTCACGCCGCTGCTGCCGCGCGCCTGGCGCCCCTTTTCTACCGAGCCTTGGCCGCGGCCGGCACGACGACCGTGCTCGCCTACGGCGCCGTGTTCGAGGACAGCACCCACGCCGCGTTCGCCGCGGCCGAAGAGCACGGCATTCGCATCGTCCTGGGCAAGGTCATGATGGATCGGCTGCGCTACGACGAGTCACTCGCCGACAGCGCTGTGCTCGACCAGAGCCTGGCTCAGTCGGAGCGACTCATCGAACGCTGGCACGGACGCGACAACGGGCGCCTGCAATACGCAGTCACGCCGCGCTTCGCGGTCAGCTGCTCGGCGGAGATGCTGCGCGAGTCCGCCGATCTGGCGCGCGCGACTGGTGCCTACTGGCAGACGCATCTGGCCGAGGACCGCAACGAGATCGCGCAAGTCAGGGCGCTCTTTCCCGAGACGCTCGACTACACGGACGTCTACGACCGAGCCGGCGCCCTGGGCCCGCGCACGATCGTTGCCCATGCCGTGCATCTGGGCGAGCGCGAGGAGCGGCGGTTGGCAGAGACAAGCACGCGCATCGCACATTGCCCGTCGTCGAACCTGTTCCTCGCCAGTGGCGCGATGCCGCTCGCGCGCTACCTGGCTGCGGGAATAGTCGTGGGGCTGGGCAGTGATGTTGCCGGCGGGCCCGACGTGAGCATCTTCGGTGAGATGCGCGCCGCGGCGTTCACGCAGAACGGCCGACGGACAATGCTGGGCGATCCTGAGCCGTCTCTAAGGCCGTTCGACTGGCTTCGACTCGGGACGCTCGACGGGGCGCGCGCTCTGGGCATCGATTCGGTGGTCGGCTCGATCGAGACCGGAAAGGAAGCCGACTTCATCTGCGTCGATCCGTCGCTGACGACTCCGGTCGCGGGCGACGAGATGAACGATGCCGAGGAGATCTGCAGCCGGCTTATCTACCGCACGCGGCCAGAGATGATCCGCGCCGCCTGGGTTCGGGGCCGCAGACTGCCGGACTGAAGGCCGGGAAGCCTCAGCCGCCCATCCCGGCACACATCATCTGGCCGGAGAAATCGATGCCATCCCACGTCGTGCCCGCGTAGGTGAACACGAGTGTGCCGCCCGTCAGGGTGACATCGATCGTTGAGCTACCGCTGTCCT
This sequence comes from Candidatus Limnocylindrales bacterium, assembly GCA_038320305.1. Lineage (GTDB taxonomy): Bacteria > Chloroflexota > Limnocylindria > Limnocylindrales > CSP1-4 > JALYGJ01. The sequence goes on from JBBQEC010000056.1 coordinate 2,104, forward strand.
GGTCCGAGGCATCGCCCGAGTACGCCGTGCCGGAACCACTCTCGCTGATGAAGTCAGCGTAGACCGCACCGTTGGTGATGCCAGCGCGGATTTCACCGTCGTTCGCCGGAACGGTATCGGTTGGAACGGACACTGCCATCTGATGAAGCATGCCGTTGGTCGCAGCGTCGTACCAGGCAACAGCCGTAAACTCGGTGCCATCGAGCGAATCAGAGCAGTTGCTGCCGTCGGCCTCGACACCGACGATCTGGCTCGTACCGCTGCGGTTGGCGTTCGGGTCCCGAGTGTCATCCGGGATGGTGATCTGGCCGACGACGCCGGCGTCGCTCGACGCTGGGTCGAGGCTGCCGACCGGTGCCGGCGGGGTTCTCGGCGCCGGCGATGCCTGGGCCGAAGCCTGGGCCGAGGCGGGGGCGCTGGGCACGGCTGAGGTCTGCGGCGTGGCTACGAGCGTCGCCGCTGCAGCTGTCGCGCTTGAGCCAGGAGTTGGCGTGACGGGCGTGGCTGCGGCCAATGTTCCCGCGGGAGCTGTGGCGCCGAACGTTGCCGCGGGTGGGGTCGCCGGTGTCGTCGAGCCGCAACCGGCGAGTGCCAGAGCAATTGCGAAGCTGGCTGTGGCGGCGGCGGCGCGGTTGATCGACAGCATGGACATACCTCGGGTTTCGGGCGAAGTTTCAACGACTTGCAGCTGCATGAGCCGCGCGTGGCAAGGGGCCGGAGCGTTGGGCGTGATTGTAGGTTGGATTGCTAGCCTTGGCCGCGTGACACAGGTCGACTTGCTGATCCGCGGTGGCACGGTCGTCGACGGCACCGGCGCGGCCGGGTATCGCGCGGATGTGGCCATCACGGGCGATCGGCTGCATATCCTGCATGGCCAAGAAGAACTTGATGGGCGACGCGTGATCGACGCGACCGGCCGAGTGGTCGCGCCGGGGTTCATCGACCTGCACTCGCACTCGGGCCTGATGATCCTGGCCGAGCCGCGTCACGAGCCCAAGGTGCGCCAGGGAGTTACGACCGAGATCATCGGCGTCGACGGTCTGTCGTACGCCCCTCTGCCGTCAAGGGCGGACCTCGACGCGCTGGTCGAGATGAACGCAGGACTCGACGGGCGACCTGACGGCGTGACCACCGACTGGACCTCGGTCGCCGACTACCTCGAGCGGATGGACGGCCACGTCTCGGTCAACATCGGCCTGATGGTCGGCAACAGTGCCCTGCGCATTTCGCGCCTGGGCTGGAACGACGTGCCGGCCGATGAGATGGCACTCGCCGATATGCGCGCGCTACTGGCCGATGCGATGAGCGCAGGTGCGCTTGGCGTTTCGAGCGGTCTCGACTATCCGCCGGGGGCATTCGCCACGACGGATGAGCTGGCCGCGCTCACGGGCGAGGCTGCACGGCACGGCGGCTTCTACCACACACATGTTCGCTACACACTCGGCGACCGCTACCTCGACCCGTTTCGCGAGGCGATCGAGATCGGTCGCCGTGGTGGCGGCCCAGTTCACATCACGCACTTCTATCACCGCCAAACTCACCCGGGAGGGCATGAGCCGCTCCTGACGCTCGTCGACGACGCGCGTGCCGATGGTCTCGACGTGACCTTCGACATGTATCCGTACGAATGGGCATCGACGCGCCTGCTGATTCAGATGCCGCTGTGGATCCAGGAGGGAGGCCCCGCGCCACTCAAGGAGCGGTTGGCCGATCGCGGAGCACGTGATCGGCTGCGCGAAGAGCTTCGCGCACGTGGAGCCGCCTATACGTCGCCTGCGGGATGGGCGGATGTCCGTCTCGGGGCGTTCACTCGGCCGGAAAACCTGCACTGGGAATCGCGGACGTTGGCCGACGTGATGAATGAGCGCGGCGTTGATGCGATCGACGCGATGTGTGATCTGCTGCTGTCAGAGGACCTGCGCGTCAACCAGGTCACGAGCGGGCCGTGGCACGAGACGGTGCATCACTTCGTCGTCCATCCGGTAGGCATGTTCGGCACCGACTCGACATTCATCGCCGCCAAGCCCTCGCCGCGCACGTACGGGTCATATCCGCGCGTCCTCGGCGAGTTCGTACGTGAGCGCGCCTTGCTGGGGCTGGAGGAGGCAGTGCGCAAGATGTCGTCCGCACCGGCGGCGCGGCTCGGCCTCACTGACCGCGGCAGGCTGGCAGACGGGTTGCTCGCCGACGTCGTCGTCTTCGACCCGAAGACAGTTGCGTCAAATGCGACGTACGACGAGCCGCGCCACTACCCGACGGGAATCGACTACGTGATCGTCAACGGGACGGTAGTCGTCGATAGCGGCGTGCACAACGGCGCGCTGCCCGGGCGCGCCATTCGCCGCTAGAGACTCGGCCCGAGAGCTCCGTTCGTGCCCAGCACCATCATGATGATGATGATCACCAGCAGCACACTCACGGTCATGCCGCCGATCTGAAGGCGGCGGACGAGAGCGGCGATGTGCGGCGGCGGCCCAGAGGGCGCTGGCGTGCCAGCCGGCGGAGGAGGCGGAGGATTCTTGGTCGCCTCGATCAGCTTGACCGTGACTGGCAGCTGGTTCATGAACGCTATGGCAAGGGCGATGATGTACAGGACGATGGCGATATCGAGCCACAGCGCCTTGGCCAAGTCGATCGGGGCGGTCCAGATCAACCCGATGCCGGTGATGATCTGGACGATGGCCAGCGGCAGGATGAGGCCTTTCTCGAGCCGCTCGTTGATACGTAGAGCGAAATTGCTGTGCATGGGCTCCTTGCCGCCCATCGAGCCGATGATCGGGATTGCGAATGTCGGACCGAACGCGATGATCGCGCCGCCCACATGGAGCACCAAAAGGATCAGAAACGGCCAGTTCATGCCACCATCCTCGGAATCGCCCCTCTCGCCCCGCGGCAAGTTAGCAGGCGCTGAGTTGCGATTCGAGCTGATTCGGCAGTTACCATCGAGCAGCAAATGACCGTCACGACGCGCCCCACGCGATCGAGGCCACCAGTCGCCAACCCTGACGTCGCGACGCCACTGCGCGCGCCCGAGCACGGCGAAGTTGGCGTTGGACGGGCGCGCGCCTTTCCAACCAGGCAAGAAGGCCCGGCCAAGCTGGCCGGCACTGCCCTGTACACCGACGACATGGTCTTTCCGGGCGCCTGGTATGGGCACACGATTCGATCGACCGACGCGCACGCGCGACTGCTCGGCATTGACCTCGATGAGCAATTCGACTGGTCGAAGGTCGTCTTCCTGACCGCCAAGGACATCCCCGGCGACAATCTCGTGTCACTCATCGCCGATGACCAGCCAGTGCTGGTGGCCGACGTGATCCACCATCACGCGGAACCGATTGCGCTGCTGGCAGCGCCCGATCGAGAGACGCTGCGGGAGGCCAAGAAACGCGTTCGTCTGCGCACAGAGGCACTTCCCGCGGTTTTTGACCCGCTCCAGTCAACCCAGGAGTTTTCCCATTTTGCCCTCGAGAAGGGCGACATCGAGGCTGGCTTCCGCGATGCCGAAGTGATCATCGAAGGCGAGTATCGGGTCGGTCATCAGGAGCAGCTGTACATCGAGAACCAGGCCATGATCGCCGTGCCCCGTCCCGACGGCGGGATCACGGTCCACGGCTCGCTCCAGTGTCCCTACTACATCCACAAGGCGATGAAACGCGCGCTGTGCCTGACCGACCAGCAGGCCGTCGTCATCCAGGCGGAAACGGGCGGCGGCTTCGGCGGCAAAGAGGAGTACCCGTCGATGATCGCCCTGCATGCCGCGCTGCTGGCGCAGCGGCTGGGCCGACCGGTGCGCATGATCTACGACCGGCACGAGGACATCGCTGCAACCACCAAGCGCCACCCGGCGACCCTGCGTCATCGCACTGGCGTCACTCGAGACGGCCGCCTCCTCGCCCAGGACATCGAGGTGATCTTCGACGGCGGCGCGTATTCAACGCTGACGCCCGTGGTGCTGTCGCGCGGCACCCTTCATGCCGCGGGACCGTACAGCTGCCCAAACGTCCGCATTCGAGGCCGTGCCATGGCCACCAACACGCCACCAAATGGTGCGTTCCGAGGCTTTGGCGCACCACAGACGGAGTTTGCCGCGGAGATGCAGGTCAATCGGATCGCCGAGGCACTGCAGATGTCGCCGCTCGACTTGCGCCGGCGCTGGGTGTACCGCATCGGCGACGAGACGCCGAGCGGCCAGGTGCTCAAGGAAAGTGTCGCCGGCGAGGAGGTCCTTGAGCGTGCGGTCGAAGCATCAGAGTTCGAGCGCACCCGTGCGTTGACCGCGCAACAGCGCGCCGATCGGGAAGCCCGCGGCAAGTCGAGCGTTCTGGCCTCGCCGAAGGAGCGCACGGCGCGTGGCATAGGTCTCGCGCTGGCGTGGCACGGCGCTGGTTTCACCGGCAGTGGCGAAGTCCATCTGGCCAGCGTGGCGAGTGTCGAACTCACGAGTGCCGGCGAGGTCCGCATCCTGACCGGCTCCACGGAGATGGGCCAGGGCACAAAGACGATCTTTCCGCAGCTCGCGGCGGAGCAGCTCGGCATTCCGGTTGAAGACGTGACGATGGCCCCACAGGACACATCGATCGTGCCCGACAGTGGGCCCACGGTCGCTTCGCGAACGGCGATGGTCGTCGGTGGCCTCGTCATGCAGGCCGCCGCGAAACTGCGTTCGACGGTTGTCAAATCAACGGGCAAGACATTCGCCGAGTCGTATCGCGACTACGCACGGGAGCACGGCGGCGTGCGCATCGACCAGCAATTCGAGCCGTATCCGAACGTCAAGTTCGATGACGAGACTTACCGCGGCGATGCGTATCCCGCCTACGGGTGGGCCGCGGCCGTAGCTGAGGTGGACGTCGATCTGGACACGGGCGAGGTGACCGTCCGCGATGTTGTCGCTGCGGACGATATCGGCCATGCGATCCACCCCATGATGGCCGAAGGTCAGGTCGAGGGCGGCACGCTGCAGGGCGTGGGCTATGCCACGATCGAGGAGATCAAACTGGCCGACGGCCGCTACCTCAACGATCGCCTCGCGACGTACCTCATCCCAACGTCGCTCGACGCGCCGCGAATCACGACGATCCTGGTTGAGGAGCCTTTCTCGGGTGCGCCACATGGCGCCAAGGGCGTCGGCGAGCTGCCCATGGACGTGCCCGCTGCGGCCATTGTCGCGGCAATCCAGGACGCGACGGGCGTCTGGATCCACGACCTGCCTGCGTCACCAGAACGAATCCTGGCAGCACTCCACGGGATCAAAGCACCGCCACCGCCGGGCATCTCCACGGTGTCGGCACGGAGTCCCGACCTGGCGCCCTCGGCGAATGACGCCGGAGTAGCCGAGTCGGCGTTGGATCCCGCTCCCGATGCCCAGACCGACCCACAACCAATGCGCGGGCCATACGACGGGTGACCGACTGATGGCCTATCAGCTGACCGTCAACGGCGCCGAGGTAACGCTCGAGGTGCCCGGCATGCGCCGTCTTCTCGATGTTCTGCGCGAGGATCTGGGACTGACCGGCACCAAGGAGGGCTGTGGCGAGGGCGAATGCGGCGCGTGCTCCGTAATCGTCGATGGCCGGGTGGTCGACTCTTGCCTCGTGCCGGTCTGCCAGGTCGATCACGCGACGGTGCTGACGGTCGAGGGCCTCGCACCAGCGGGCGAGCTCGGGTCGCTGCAGCAGGCGTTTCTCGAGGCCGGCGGCGCACAGTGCGGCATCTGCACGCCGGGCATGCTCATGGCCGCACGGGCCTACCTCGATGCCGGCGGCGGCACTGACCAGGACGAGATACGAGAAGGGATCGCCGGCAACCTGTGCCGGTGTACCGGCTATACGAAGATCATCGACTCGATTGCCGTAGCCGCTGCAACGGGCCCCGAGGCGGCCGCGTCCTGATGCCAGTGGAGCCACCCGTCGTCTCACCCTCGACGTTGAGCGAGGCGCTCGGCCTGCTCGCGGCCGGAGACCCTCTTCGGCCGATCGCCGGTGGCACGGACCTGATGGTCCAGATCACGGGCGAGCTCGGGCCACCGCCGGAGCGCGTCATCGACATCTGGCGCCTAGCTGAGCTGCGCGGGATCACGGTCGACAACGGCTACCTCGTCATCGGCGCGCTCACGACATACACGGAGATGCGCAACTCCGAGCTGATCCGGCAGAGCTTGCCGGCCCTGGCCGAATGCGCGGCGACAATCGGCGCGGCACAGATCCAGAACCGAGGCACGATCGGCGGCAATGTCGTCAACGCCTCGCCCGCTGGTGACACGTTGCCCGTGCTGCTTGCCTCTGACGCGGAGATCGCGCTGACCAGCTTGGCTGGCCAGCGCGCCGTGCCGGCGGCAGATTTTTGGCCCGCATACCGAACGACCGCGCGTCGCCCTGACGAGCTGGTCATGTCCATCCGCATTCCCCTTCCCGCAGGCAGGCAGGTCCGCTTCCGCAAAGTCGGTACTCGTCGGGCGCAGGCGATCTCGAAGGTCGTGATGGCTCTCGCGTGGCGCGCGGACGGCGGGGTTTGGCGTGACGTCCGCGTGGCAATCGGGTCCGTCGCCGCAACGCCGATCCGTGCTCGCGACACGGAGCGGGTGCTCGAGGGCGCGGCGCCGCGCGAGACAACGGCAGATCATGCGGCCAGCACGATTGCCGGTGAGGTGCACCCCATCGACGATGTCCGCTCGACGGCCGACTATCGGCGTGTCGTCGCGGCGCGGATACTGCACCGCATGCTGAGGGAGGCTGGTGGCTGGTGACCGGGAGGATTCCGACCATGAAGAGAGGCATGCTGATCGTCAGCGCGATGCTGCTGGTGGTCGCGTGTGGCGGAAACTCGGCTGCAACGCAGCAGCCGTCGCAGGGCGGCGACAACGATCGACACGGCCGCTATCCAGGCGGCTGTGACTGCCCTCAAGGTGCACGACTCGTGGCAGTTCACGGTCACGACATATGAGTCGGGCACGCCAAATTTCTCGCGCACGATCATGGGTACGCAGCGGACCAGGCCGCAGGCTGCCGTCAGCTCGACGGTCAGCCAGCCGGCCAAGCCCGACGAGCGCTACACACGCATCGGCGACGACGTCTGGTACGACACGGGAACTGGCTCGTACACGCAGACGACGGCGTCCGACAGCGCGGTGATCTCGCAGTTCGAGCCGTATCAACTCGACGGGCTCGTCCAATCGGCCGTGGCGCAGGGATACCAGTTCGTAGTGGTCGGAGCTGAGCCGGTCAGCGGCGCGTCGACGACGCACTATCGGCTGCTCGATGCGACTGTCCAGGACATCGTCAAGAACATGACCGGCATCACGGCCGCTGAATGGGCGGCGGACGTCTGGACCGCTGACGCTGATGGATCTCTGATGCGCATCGCGTGGGGGCCGCAGTCCGTCGACAAGGCGCAGCTCAATGCCGGCTTCAACTACGTCGTAACGTCGATCGATTGCACATGTCCGGTCGATTCCCCCGGCGTAGACATTTCGAGCGGCCGTTGAAACCGGAGAATGTCATCTTTTTTGACGCCGCCACGGAGTTCCGATCTTGGCTGGCAACGAACCACCACACTGCCGACTTCCAGTGGCTGGGCTTCTGCAAGAAGTCGGCTGGACGCAGCGGGATGGCCTATGCCGACGCGGTGCAGGAGGCGCTGTGCTTCGGCTGGATCGACGGACAGCTGGGCGGCATCGACGAGCACAGTCACGCCATTCGCTTCACCCGCCGCCGGATTGACAGCATCTGGAGCAACGTCAACGTTCGGCGAATAAACGGCCTGATCGAGGCCGGCAGAGTGGCGCCCTCCGGCATGACCGCATTCGAGGCCCGGCGCGACGATCGGACGGGTGTCTACTCGTCGGAGAATCCGCCGCTCGAGTTCAGCCCCGAACTCCAAGAGCGATTTCGCGCAAACATTAAGGCCTGGGACTTCTGGGAGCGGCAGCCGCCCGGCTATCGTCGGCAGTTAACGTGGTGGGTAATGAACGCCAAGCGTGACGAGACGCAGTCGCGTCGAATGGACGCGCTGATCGAGCAGCACGCCAAGGGTGAGCGAGTCACCCCGACCATGCTGCCCAAAATGAATCAGATATGAGCTCTTCCGGGCCGGCTGTCGTCATCGGCGAAAGCATCGAGGGCATCGACCAAGTCCTGACGCCAGATGCTCTCGATTTCCTGGGCCGGCTGGCGCGCGAATTCGAGCCGCGGCGTCAGGAAATCCTCGCCGCGCGTCGCGCTCGGGCAGCGCGAGTGGCCGCCGGCGAAAAGCTCGACTTTCTTTCCGAGACGTCGTCCATCCGTGAGTTGGATTGGAGGGTTGCCCCTGCGCCGGCGGACCTCAATGATCGTCGTGTCGAGATCACCGGTCCGGCAGAGGCCAAGATGACCATCAACGCGCTCAACTCCGGCGCCAGGGTCTTCATGGCCGACTTTGAGGATTCTCTATCTCCAACATGGGCGAATGTGGTCAGCGGTCAGGTCGCTCTGCAAGACGCGATTCGCCGCACGCTCGAATTCAGATCGCCGGAGGGCAAGGAATACCGGCTCAATGACACGGTCGCGACGCTGGTTGTTCGGCCACGCGGCTGGCATCTCGTCGAGCGTCACATCGAGGTTGATGGCGTCCCGATCTCAGGGTCGTTGGCCGATTTTGGGCTGTACCTGTTCCACAACGGAGCCGAGCTGCTCCGCCGAGGGTCGGGGCCGTACTTCTACCTGCCCAAGATGCAAGCGCACCTCGAGGCACGACTCTGGAACGACGTCTTCGTGTGGGCTCAGGACGTCGTCGGCGTGCCTCGTGGCTCGATCCGCGCGACGGTTCTGAACGAGACGATCTGCGCGGCTTTCGAGATGGACGAGATCCTGTACGAGCTGCGCGAACACGCCGCGGGGCTCAACGCCGGCCGTTGGGACTACATCTTCTCGATCATCAAGGCGTTTTCCGCCTCACCGACAGCGGCCGTCCTACCCGATCGCGTGCAAGTGACGATGGCCGTGCCGTTCATGCGTGCCTACGCGCAGCTGCTGGTCAAGACATGCCACCGTCGGGGCGCGCACGCCATCGGCGGTATGAGTGCCTTCATTCCGAACCGTCGCGAGACGGAGGTCACGGCGAACGCGCTGGCCAAGGTGCGCGAGGACAAGGAGCGCGAAGCGGGCGACGGCTTCGACGGCACATGGGTCGCGCATCCGGACCTCGTGCCGCTGGCGACGGAAATATTCGACCGAGTTCTGGGCGACGACCCGAACCAGAAATCACGCCAACGCGAATATATTGTTGCCGATGCAGCCGATTTGACGAACTTCGAAGTGCCTGGCGGAGCGATTACACAACGCGGGATGGAGACTAATGTGTCGGTCGGCATCCGATACATCGCGTCGTGGCTCGACGGAGTCGGAGCGGCCGCACTCGACAACCTGATGGAAGACGCGGCGACTGCAGAGATTTCGCGCTCCCAGGTCTGGCAGTGGGTCCAGACAGGCAAGTTCTCGCGGGAACAGGTTTT
>JBBQEC010000057.1:0-11538 GCA_038320305.1 Candidatus Limnocylindrales bacterium
CCCACACGGCGGGCGTGGGCTCGACCCCCAGAGCGATCAGCGGCTGCACAAGCAGCTGATCGTCCGGGTCCAGGCCGGGCAGTTTGGCGCACGTCGCGAGCGCGATGCTGCGCACGTGCGACTACGAGTCGGTTGTCAGCCGCCAGATGAATCCGAATCGGTGGGCTTCGGAGCGGCCGCAGCGGCCGGAGCGGCCGGAGCGGCCGGAGCGGCCGGAGCGGCAGGCATCGCACCCGGGGCGTAGCTTGCCTTGGCCATTGCCATCTGAGCAGCCTGCATCTGGTCGTATGCTGCGCGCTGCTCCGGCGTCATGAGTGACATTTCGTGGTCCATGAATTGCTTCTGCACGCCCGGATAGGACAGGTAGAAGAAGATCGCGCCCGCCAGCAGCCACGGGATCGTCTCAGCCTCGACGGTCGAACCGAAGAGCAGAGCCATGAAGCCCCAGATGAGCGTGAATAGGCTCACGAAGATACCGAACTGCACGGCATACGCACGGACTCTCCAGAAGCCCAGTGCAACCCAGATCCAGATCGCCGCGATGATCAGCGCCCACAGGGCCTGTCCCCACTGCGGATCCGAGAATGCGACTTCCTTCCCGATGAACGTGAACTTGGCGGCGCCCACGAAAACGAGTGCTCGCCAGACCTCGTAGAGGGCCGCCAGGAACGCTCCTGCCGCCAGAAGAGTGACCCCAATCGGTCGGTGAAATGCCTGACCCTGTGCCATTCGCTGAATCCTCCATCCCAACTAACTGTTACGTCCCTGAGTGGAGCATCGAGTCACAGACGCGCGCAGTCAAGTCGCAATGGCGCGGAGCGGTACGGTTGCCGGAACGAATCGCACCTCGCAGGAGACGAAATGGACGAAATCAGCAAGATGCCTGGCGGCCAGACAGGCGGTGGATCGACGGACATCGTCGGTGCGCTGAGTGCGTTGGTCGGGGGCGAAGGTGGGCTGCAGAACCTCGTGGGCCAGCTGAGCAGTAAAGGCCTGGGCGATCAGGTCAGCTCGTGGGTCAATACCGGGCCAAATCAGCACGTCGATCCGAGCGCGCTCCAGCAGGCGCTTGGTGACGAACAGGTCAACAAGCTGGCGAGCCAGTCGGGCTTGCCCGTAGCCCAGCTCATGCCCCTCGTGGCGGCCGCCCTTCCGTCCATCGTAGATGCGCTGACACCCAATGGCAGCGTCCCACCGGGCAATGCCTCGTCCGGTTTCGACGTTGGTGGCATGCTCGAAGGCCTCGGCGAGGCGGCCAATGCAGGTCCGTCCAGCCCTCTGGCCCAACTCGGCAACCTGCTCGGTGGCAAGAAAGGCTGATGAAACGTTCCGAGGCCGGAGAGACGGCATGGTGACCCGAGCAGACTTCACGACGGAGGAGTGGACCGCGCTTCACCGCGGCGCGAGCGGCAGCGGGATGCTCGTATCGGTCAGCGACCGCGACTTCACAGATACGTTTGGCGAAGCCAGCGCGATGGCGAAGTACATGGCCGCACAGCAGACGATCGGTGCGACGGAGCTCATTCGCGCTCTCGCTCACGAGCACGGCAGTGGCTTCGGCCTGACGACCTCGCCGGACAAGATGCGCGCCGAGACGATGGCGGCCCTGACGGCCGCATTGGTGGCGCTAGAGGCGAAAGCGCCTGACGACGTCGACGCCTATCGGACGTTCGTTCTCGGCCTGGCCCAGGCCCTGGGCGATGCGAAAGGCGGCGGCACAAGCCCGGCCGAAGCCGCGATGATCGCTGAGGTCCAACAGGCGCTCGGCACACCGTCCGACCGGGCCAGCTGACCCCCAGGAGGCCGCTGGACCAGCCAACTGAAGCCCTAACACTTGGTTGCGCCGACGGCCTACGGAGAGGGCGATGACCTCGCGCCCGACGAGGACGCGGCGGCGATCGGCTCCAGGCGTTGGCGGAGGAACTGGCCAGTCAACGAGTCCTTGGCTTTCACGAGCTCCGCTGGCGGACCTTCGAAGAGCACTCGTCCGCCGTCGTGGCCTCCGCCCGGACCAAGGTCGATGATCCAGTCGGCGTGCGCGATGACGGCCAGGTGATGCTCGATGACGATGACCGACTTGCCGGAGTCGACAAGCCCGTCGAGCAGCCCGAGCAGTTGCTCGACATCCGCCAGATGCAAGCCGCTGGTGGGCTCGTCGAGGACGTAGACGATGCCCTTCTCGGACATGTGCGTGGCCAGCTTGAGCCTCTGACGCTCACCGCCGGAAAGAGTCGGCAGTGGCTGGCCCAGGCTGATGTAGCCAAGGCCCACATCGTTAAGCCTGTCGAGGGTCGCGTGGGCCGCGGGCGTACGTGCCTCACCCGCACCGAAGAATTCCCTCGCCTCCGTCACTGACATCGCGAGCACTTCGCTGATATCGCGGTCGCCGAACCGATATTCGAGCACGGAAGCCTGGAAGCGCTTCCCCGCGCACTCCTCGCACACCGTCGACACGTCGGCCAACATCGCCAGGTCCGTGAAGATGACGCCGGCGCCGTTGCAGCTTGGGCAGGCGCCCTCTGAGTTCGCGCTGAACAGCGCCGGCTTCACGCCGTTGGCTTTGGCGAAGGCGCTGCGAATCGGGTCCAACAGCCCCGTGTAGGTGGCCGGATTGCTTCGCCGCGAGCCGCGGATCGCACCTTGATCGATCGAAACGACGCCCTCTCGGCCGGAAACCGAGCCCTCGATCAGCGAGCTCTTGCCCGATCCGGCAACGCCCGTGATGACGACCAACATGCCCAGGGGAATGTCGATGTCGACATCCTTGAGGTTGTGGGTCTTCGCGCCACGGACCTCGAGGGTGCCTGACGGTTTCCGCTCTGACGCCTTCAAAGATGCTCGGTCGCCCAGGTGGCGGCCAGTGAGGGTCCCGCTCGACCGCAGTCCTTTGACCGTGCCCTCGAAGACGACTTCGCCGCCTGCGCTGCCAGCGCCTGGGCCAAGGTCGACGACGTGATCGGCAATCTCGATCGTCTCCGGCTTGTGCTCGACGACGAGGACGGTGTTGCCCTTGTCGCGCAAACGAACTAACAGGTCGTTCATGCGCTGGATGTCGTGCGGGTGCAGTCCCACCGTTGGTTCGTCGAACACGTAGGTCACGTCGGTCAGCGACGACCCGAGCTGGCGGACCATCTTGGTGCGTTGCGCCTCGCCGCCCGACAGAGTCCCGGATGCGCGCTCGAGCGAGAGGTAGCCCAACCCGATCTCCACGAATGCGTCGAGCGTCTCGCGCAGCGACGTCAGCACTGGCGCCACCGATGGCTCGTCAAGTCCACGGACCCACTCGGCCAGGTCGCTGATCTGCATCGCGCACGCGTCGGCGATCGAGATCCCCTTGATCGTGGAGGATCGGGCGCCTTCGTTGAGCCGGGTGCCGAGACAGTCGGGACAAGTCGTGAAGGTCACGGCGCGCTCCACGAAGGTGCGAATGTGCGGCTGAAGGGAGTCGACGTCCTTCGACAGCATCGATTTCTGGATGCGCGGGATCAAACCCTCGTAGGTCAGGTTGATGCCGTCGACCTTGATCTTGGTGGGCACCTTGTAGAGAAGATCGTGCAGCTCGCGCTTGGTGAACTTGCTGATCGGCTTGTCCGGGTCGAAGAAGCCGCAGCCCCTGAAGATGCGGCCATACCATCCGTCGACGCTGTAACCCGGGATCGTGAGCGCGCCATCGTTGAGTGACTTGCTGTCGTCATAGAGGACGGACAGATCGAAGTCGTTGACCGTGCCCATTCCTTCGCAGCGCGGGCACATTCCTCCGCTGATGCTGAAGCTGCGCGCCTCGACGGTTCCCGCGGATGCGCGCTCGACCGTCACCGCACCTTTGCCGCTGACCGTGGCCACGTTGAACGAGAACGCCTGGGACGAGCCGATGTGCGGGCGTCCCAGCCTGCTGAACAGGATGCGCAGCAGCGCGTTGACGTCAGTCGCGGTTCCCAGTGTCGAGCGGGCGTTGGCACCCATCCGCTCCTGGCCCACGACGATCGCGGTCGTCAGACCTTCGAGGACGTCGACGTCGGGCCGGGCCATGGTCTGCATGAAGCCCTGCACGAAGGCGCTGTACGTCTCGTTGATCAGCCGCTGCGACTCGGCCGCGATCGTGCCGAACACGAGCGAGCTCTTGCCCGAACCGGACACGCCGGTGAAGACCGTCAGTCGTCGCTTGGGGATGTCGAGGCTGATGTTCTTGAGGTTGTTCTCGCGCGCGCCACGGACCCGGATCGTGCCCCAGGCGTGCGTGCGCTCGTCGTTCAAGCGAGGAACGCCTCGATCGTGGCGGCCGTTTCGTCGGCCCGTTCGACTTGGGGCAAATCGCCGGCGTCGGCGATCGTGGTCACCTCCAGGTTGGCGTTCATCTCGGACAGCGCATGAGATGCGGCCGGGTCGGTGAAGCGTGGGTGGTCGCCAAAGACGAGCAGTGTTCGGTTCGCCAGCCGCTGATACGCGTCCTCCGCGCGCGGGTCGTTCAGCATGCCGGAAACGAACGCCAGCGGCGCCCTGAACGCGCCGGGCTGCTGGCACGTCCGCCAGCAGTATCGCTCGTACGCATCTGGGATCCTCGCGGGGTCCGCAAAGATCTGCGCGAGGAACCAGTGGATCACCCGACGCCGAGCCAGCAAGGCGAACAGGAGGCGGCCGATGCCCGTCTTGCGCAATACGAGGTAGACGTTGCGCTGTCTCCGGCCCGCGTTGCCCTTGAAGCGCCCGAACCCGGTCGGGCTGATCAACGCGATCCGGCCAAAGAGCTCGGGATGGGCGCCCGCCGCGACGACGACATACTGGCCCGGGAGCGACAGAGCTACGACGTCAATCGTCGTCTCTGTGGGCTGGAGAGCCGCGAGGCGAATCTGGTCGAGCTGCGAGACGTAGAAGGCCGCGTCGTAGCGCTCGTCTGGCCGTTCCGAGGTGCCGAATCCGAGCCAGTCGACGAGGACGACGCGCCGGTGAGCGGCGAGGCGCGTAGCGAGCGCAGCGAGCTCAGCTCCGCAACCAGCGGCGTTGAAGCTATGCAGCAACAGTACAGTTCGGCCCTTGCCGAGCTCGTACCCGGTCACTCTGCCGGAATCGGTCTCGACGATCAACGGGATGCCGCGAACGGGAGCCGGTAGCGGGGAAGCGTCCATCGTCCGAGTATGAACGTTGAGAGCTCAGAGACCGTCGAGGGCCACGAGACCGCCCGTGGATCCTACTTGTAGAACTCGGACAGGTCGTTGGCTTGACAGGAGCGCGCTAGGCAAGGCAGCCCGAAGACCTCCTCGATGGTGCGCAGCAGCGAGTAGTGGTCGTGGCTGAGGCCTGACGTCAGCCCCGCATCGATGCCGGGCCAGGCGACGATCGTGGCGACGTGCCCACCGCCACCGACGAACGTGGTCCCCTCGTCCCACGTGATCACGAGCAAGCCCTGCGCGAATGCCGGGCTGTGGGTGATCAGCGGGACGAAGGCCTTCAGGAATTCGTCGCCCTGGGCGATCGTGCCGTCATGCATGTCGTTGGTCATGTTCGGCACGATCAGCTCGAAGTCGGCGGCGGCCGGGTCGAAGGCCGCCAGTGAGGTGACCCGAGCGCAGCGCGTCGGCTGCGAGGCGACGTCGGTGAAGCTGATGGCCGGGTTGTGCTTTCGGACATAGGCGCCCGCGGCGCCGACGAGATCGGCTCCGCCCTGAAACGACGTGGTTGTCGAGCAGTCGCCGGGGAAGTTCTGCGCATACACGTGCCAGGTGTGGCCGGCCGCTTCGAGTTGGTCAAGCAGGTTCGGGGCCGTGAGATCGTGGTCGGCATCGTTTCTGACGCCGAGCGTGTCGCCGGCCAACAGCGCGATGTAGTTCGGCAGCGACGGGTGGGTGAGCGCCGTGTAGTCGGTGGCCAGCCCGTACTCGCTGATCATGCTGTTGATGTACGGCGCATCGGCGTTGCCGACCATCGAGCCGTACTCCTTGTTCTCGAGGATGACCACGTAGACATGGCTGAACCGAGGCGTGGCGGACGCGAGGCTCGTGCCGGACCCGGTGGCCCCTGCCGATGGCGCGGAGGAGCCCGACGCTGCTGCTGACGCGATGGTCGAGCCACCGCCGGAGGGGATCGGCGCAGCCGAAGTGCAGGCAGCGAGGAGAGCAACGGCGGCGAGCGCGGCAACGCGGCGCATGGGTCCAAGTCTAGGCTCGCGGTCGGCCGCCGCGACGGCAGGCCCTGCCCAGTCGACCACACTGCCCTTCTCCTGAGGCTGGCGCCCGGTGGACGACAGCGGCCACCGCCGAGCATTTCGTCATCGAATCAGGTGGCGCGGATCCCGATCGCCGCCAGGTCCCGCTGGGAAGGTTCCACGAGGACCTTCCCATCCGTGGTCACGACAACGGGGATGGCTCTGTAGCCGGCCTTGTCGAGCAGAGCCTGTGCGGCGGAGTCCGACTCGAGGTCGATGTAGCGGTACGGGGCGCCGGTCGAGTCGAGGTACCGGCGCGTTCTGTGGCAGTCCGAGCACCACGCGGCGCCGTACACCGTGAGGACATCCGGCGTGGGAATGGTGTTCGTCATCTGGCAGGCTCCGATCGCGAGTCGTTGTAGGTATGCGGACGACCATGAACGCTGCGCGGAGGTTCGTCCTCAGCCAACGTATCGTCGATCCACGTAGCACCTACCACATTCCTCACAGCGTAATCCGCTGCGTGTGGCAGTCTCGGATGCGGTGTGGTCCGCAGACCAGGCCAGAGGGCGTTACCAGCCGACTTAGGTAGACGTTGCGCTGTCTCCTGCCCGCGTCGCCCTTGAAGCGCCCGAACCCGGTCGAGCTGCGAGACGTAGAAGGCCGCGTCGTAGCGCTCGTCTGGCCGTTCCGAGGTGCCGAATCCCAGCCAGTCGACGAGGACGACGCGCCGGTGAGCGGCGAGTCGCGTAGCGAGCGCAGCGAGCTCAGCTCCGCAACCGGCGGCGTTGAAGCTGTGCAGCAACAGCACAGTTCGGCCCTTGCCGAGCTCGTACCCGGTCACTCTGCCGGCATCGGTTTCGACCCGGCATACCGCGAACGGGAGCCGGCAGTGAGGAAGCGTCCATCGTCCGAGTATGAACGTTGAGGGCCCAGAGACCATGCGACGCGAAAACGACGCAAGACGTCGACCGCGCGCGACCTTGAGCGACGAGCAAACGGCACGAGCCACCGAACTGAGAGCGGTCCCGTGGTTAATCCCTCGTAGGTTGCCATCTTCCTCGGGGCCATCTGACGGGGAGTCGAGCCAGCCAACTCCTCGCTCGGACGCCTAGCGCAGCGTGGAGCCAGATGGACGCACGGTTGGGCGTACGTCGACGTACGTGACCTCGATCGCATTGTTGCCGTAGCCGAGGCGGTTCCATGGCGGGACGTCAGGTTGCCTGTTGCCGGCTGCGTCGGTCGCGCGGGCGCGCAGCGTGTGCCGCCCGATCGCCGTCGCGTCCCACGCGAATGACCAGTCCTGCCACCCATACGGACTCCGCGGGGCTTCAAGGCTTGCCGGGTACCAGTCGCCTTCACCCGTGAGGCTGACGTGCACCTCTGTCACGGGCCCGCTGCCCGACCAGGCCTTGCCATGACGGTGGCCTCGACACCACCTGCTGCAGGGCGAGCCAGGTCCACCACGTCGCGGAGGAGGGCGCCCTTCCACCGCGCGGTCGAGACGGCGTAGTCGCCCCATGGCTCGCCGGTCGGCAGCGGCCGCATCGCCCGGCGCCCGTTTCCCGCGCACTCGAGCGTGACCGCTCGCTCGACTGACGGCATGCCGCGCAGGTCGTCGAGCGTGAGCGTGATCGGGTGCTCCACGGCGCCGGAGCGATCACGCGCCGACGCCCACGGGAGGTGGAGCCGACACTCGGATTTGAACCGAGGACCTGGTGTTTACGAGACGGCTCTATGAAGCGGGCTGTCGAACGTAGTTCGTGTTGGGCGGTTCGAGATTTGCGGGTCCGTCGGAGGTCTGAGATGGAGAAGGCGCGGGTCGCGTGTCGCTTCGGTTCCGTGCCGACGTGTGTGCGAGTCCATCGTCACCGCGAAGGGCCATGGCGCCCTCTGCGCGCGGCGGCGCCTGTACGGATCGGCGTAAGCCCCGATACATCTCCGGCCTCTCAGAACGGATACGCTCCCGCCATGACCCTTGGAACGCAGTGCGACGGTGAACGAGACGCTGACGTGACGTATCGGACCAGCTCGCCGTCCCTCGAGTCCGGCTCGCCAGGCTCATCCTGATGACCAATCGCCCTTCTGCCCTCGAGGTTGGGCCGATCGAGCTCGATGTCGCTGCCCCGGCCGAGCTCGTCTACCAGATGCTTGCCGCGATCGGGCAGGGAGCCCAGCGCCCAGACGATCGCGCAGAAATCCTGGAGCGGAATGGGGATGCTCTCGTGGCCGCATTCTGGACGAGAGCGAGGCTACCGCTGGGCCTTTCACGGGTCGTCCGAACGCTCGAGTCCGTGGCCTTCAGCCCGCCAAATCGGATCGACTACGAGCATCTTGACGGCCCTGTTCGCGGGCTCCGCGAGTCCATCACCGTCGAGCCGCTGGACGCTCACCGGTGTCACCTGGTGTATCTGGGCTACTACACGCCACGTGGGGTGTCAGGGTCGGCCCTATTTCGACTTCTGTCGCGACCTGCCGTTGAGGGCGCGGTACGAGCCCATTTCGCTGACTTCCGGCTGCGCGCGGAGGCGCGCGCCGCACGAAGCCGCATGTTTCCTGCCGCGCCTGCCGGAATCGGCCAGTAATGCGCCCTCGGATCGAGCTTCTATGGTTCGACGATTGTCCCAATCATGAGTCAGCCCGAGCATTGCTGAAGGACGTCATCGCGAACCTTGCCCCCGGCACGCCAATCGTCGACATCGACGCGACGGATGCCTCGGTGGCGGCAAGAGTCTGCTTTCCGGGGTCTCCGACAATCCGCGTTGGAGGGCATGATGTCCAACCAGGATTCGTCGACTCAGGGGATTACACGCCACGATGTCGCCTGTATCGAACCGAAAGTGGCCTGCGCGGCGTCCCCGACCGGGCCTGGATCGAAGCGGCCCTGCTTGCGGCTACGGCGCTGCACCCTCGGAACCTGACGCGAGGCAACGATCCATCTTGAGGCGTCACGTCGCCGGCTGCTCTCGAGCCGTAGTCAGCATCGTGAGCTACCTCTCATCGCCTTCGGCAACCTTGGCCAAAAGCTCCGCATCTCTGATCAGCACCTGGTGATGCGCCGTGTCGAGCAGCCCTCGACGCTTAAAGTCGCCCAGCGCGTGCGCGAGGGTCTCGCGGGTCGTGCCAATCATCTCCGCGAGCTCCTGCTGCGTGAGGTCAGCCGCGATCAGGGTGCCGCGCGGCGACTTCACCCCGAATCGCTGGGCCAGGTCGATGAGCCTGCGGGCCAGCCGCTGGTCCACCCGCTGGTAGGCCATCGCCTCAAGCTCGCGTTCCGCGCTCTGGAGGCGGCGCGATAGGTAGCGGATGATGTTGAGCCCGATCGTGGGGTGACGCTCGATGAGTCGGCGGAGTTCGTCGGGCGTGATGGTGCAGATGACGCCCTCGTCGATCGCCTCCGCATACGCCTCTGGCAGGCGGTCCTGGCCGAGCAGGCCCATGTCCCCGAGGATGGTGCCCTTCTCATAGATGTCGAGTGTCAGTTGCTTGCCGTCGGGCGTGATCCGAAAAACGCGCACGCGGCCCTTTTTGACGATGTGAATCCGGTCCGGCGGATCATCGGGCGAAAGGATCTGCTGACCGCGAATGCAGTGGGTCATCGTGGTGGCATGGCCAATAGCCACGATGTCGGCATCCGACAGGCCGGCAAAGAGGGCGAGCTCGCTGAGGAGCCCGAGCTTCTCGGAGAGCGAGCGCTGCTGTGCGACGGAGGTCATCGGTGCGAATCCAACCTGAGGATGCGCCCGGTTGCGAACAGCGGGCCGAGCTCGATTCCGAGTAGAGCAAAGAGCGCTGCCGGCAGACCGATGTCGGCGACGTACAGGCGTCCGACCTGGTTGGCACCAGCCGCGGCCAATAGGCCCGCTTTGGGCAACGCCAGGGTGACCGTCGCGGCCGCGGTGATCGCCACACCGGTCACCTCCCCGCTGTCGGGGTCGACGCCTGTCGGGACGTCGAGGCTGACAGCCGGGCGCCCGGCCCGGACGACGAAGCCGGCGAGCCGCTCCACCTCGCCGCGTGGGGCGCCGCGTGCGTTGTACCCGAGCAGTGCGTCGACCACGAGATCCGCGTCCCGGAGGGCGCCCTCGAGCTCCTCGTCCGGCAGGTCGTAGGTGGCGACGCAGCACCGCGTGCCCATCGATATGAGGGTCGCGAGCTGGTGTCGGGCAGCCTCGGTCATGCGCAATGTTGGTCGTGCGAGCACGACCCGAACCTTCGCCCCGCGGTTGATCAGATGGCGCGCAGCGACGAGCCCGCCGCCGCCGTTGTTCCCTGGGCCGACCGCGACAACGATCGACCGCCCCCGGAGGTCGCCGTCGAGCTCCAGCCGGACGACCTCGGCAAGGTGGGACCCAGCCTGCTCCATCATTTGGAGCAGGGTGATCCCGAACTCGTCGATGGCGAGGCGATCGATTTCCGCCATCGTCGTCGCATCCACTGCGGGCACGCCCGATGCTGGGACCGTTGGACTCGTGTCAATCAACGCGTTCATACCTCACGAGCGGCGGACGAACTGGGGACTGAAGCGGCGTCGGATGCTGGTGGCCTCTCGATGGGTCCAAGGGGTGATCGTGTCCAATCCATCGATCTTGGGAGCCTTCGAGTTGGGCCCGACCGCGAGAATGATGTTTCGGGCACGTAGCGTCTGCGTCTTCTCGCCCACGGACACCGTTACACGCCCGCGGCCGGCGAGCCGGCCGATTCCGCGGATCACGGTCGCCCCCGATGCCTCTAGCCCGTGCACATGCCCGGCATCGCTCGGGAAGTCCGTCCCTTCGCGGCTGATCATGTAGTCGCGACGTGCCGAGGCGCGGTCCCAGTCGTAGTCACCGCCTGCGACGTGCACGGCGGATGCGTGGAGCAGGCTCTTGCTGGGCATGCAGGCCCAGAACGGGCACGAGCCGCCGAACAGCTCGCGATCGACTACCGCGACAGAGGCACCGCGCTCTCGGGCGAGGTAGGTCGCGGCCTCGCCGGCCGGGCCGGCACCGATCACGACAATGTCAAACTCTTGTTCGTTCACCGAATCCCCCATCTCCTGTTCGCGTCATGGCGCCGTCCTAATCACGCCGATTGCGCGTCATCGCCCACCCCTGGTTCGTTTGGGTCGCCTCGGCACCGTATCTGGGCCTCGCTCCGAGAAATGTGCGCAGGATCACGTTCGTGGCGATGTGTCCTGCATTACGGTCGCACCGACGTTGATGCGCGACGATTAATGCTTGCTCGGCCGTGGGAGCGCTCCGGCTGCATACGTGATCCCAGCGTCGCTCGCTCGATCCAGGAGGCTCCATGCTCCCCACACTCCCGCCGCGTCCCCGTCCTGAGGGCGAGATCCTCCACGAGACGACCCGCTCCATCTGTCCGGAGTGCCGAAAGGTCATCGACGCCCAGGTCCTACT
>JBBQEC010000058.1:0-11522 GCA_038320305.1 Candidatus Limnocylindrales bacterium
GACAACAAGTTCTCGGCGCTCAACAGCGCGGTGTGGTCGGGTGGCAGCTTCGTCTACGTCCCCAAGGGCGTCGAGGTGCCACTCCCGTTGCAGGCCTACTTCCGCATCAACGGCGAGAACACCGGCCAGTTCGAGCGGACCCTCATCGTCGTCGACGAGGGCGCCAAGGTGCATTACATCGAAGGCTGCACGGCCCCGATTTACGCCACTGATTCACTTCATGTCGCGGTCGTCGAAGTCGTCGCGTTGGCCAACTCGAGCGTCCGCTATACGACGATCCAGAACTGGAGCAACGACGTCTACAACCTGGTCACGAAGCGTGCCCACGCGTACGAGGACTCGCGCGTCGAGTGGATCGACGCGAACACTGGCTCGCGTAAGACGGTCAAGTACCCCAGCATCTACCTGCGCGGACGCGGCGCGTCGGCGGACATCATCAGCGTCGCCGTGGCCGGCAAGGGCCAGCACCAGGACACGGGCGCGAAGGCCATCCATCTCGCGCCGGACACAAAGAGCCGCATCGTGTCGAAGTCAGTCAGCAAGGACGGCGGTCGCGCCACCTACCGCGGCCACCTCAAGGTCGCGCCCGGCGCAACCGGTGTCGTGGCCAGCGTCCGTTGCGACGCGCTGATGCTCGACGACCAGAGCCGCAGCGACACGTACCCGTACATCGACATCCAGGAAGATGACACGACGATGTCCCACGAGGCGACCGTGGGCAAGATCAGCCAGGACCAGATCTTCTACCTGATGAGCCGCGGTCTCTCCGAAAATGAGGCGCAGAACCTCGTCGTCCAGGGCTTCCTCGAGGTCTTCACCAAGGAGCTCCCGATGGAGTACGCCATCGAGTTCAACCGCCTGGTGAAGATGGAGATGGAAGGCGCGCTCGGCTAGAAGATGCCCGACGCACTGAAGCTGCCCTTCGCGGGCGAGGAGATCATCCGCCGAGTCTCCGCTGGCGCCGACGAGCCCGACTGGTTGCTCAACGACCGACTCGCCGCGGGCGCTCTTTACAACGAGCTGCCGGTCGAGCTGAACGCACTGTTCACGCTGTACGTCGACCTGCGCGCGGCGCGCTGGGCCGAGATCGAGCCATACACGGAAACGGGTGACGCTGCGCGGGTGAGTGACGTCGTTCCGGAGGGAGCGGCAGCGTTCATCGAAGTTGCCGAGGGCCAGGTCGTGGCACGGGGCCTGTCAGAGCAAGCGCGCAGCGCCGGCGTCGTTGTCGACACGTTCGCGAACGTGCTGCGCGATCGCCCCGCGCTGCTTCGCGACGAGCTCGAGGGAGGGCCGAACCTGCCCGACAACGACAAATTTGCCCAGTTCGCGCGCAGCCATGCGGCGCTTGGTCTGTTCGTCCATGTCCCGCGTAACGTCGCGTTGGAGCAGCCCATCGTCGTCCGCTGGAGCGCTGGCGCAGCGGGCCGCGGCCTGGTCTCGCGCAGCGTGATCAGCCTCGGCGAGAATGCCCAGGCCGACATCCTCGAGGAGCAGGTCGCGTCAGAGGCGCATCCGGGCTCGGACGAAAAGCAGAGCCTGTGGTGGGGCACGAGCGAAGTGCACCTTGGGCGCGGCGCGAACCTGTCGTTTGCCGGCCAACAGGATTTCGGCCAGAACACGCTGGCGATCGTCAATCGCCACGCGACACTCGAACAGGACGCGCAACTGCGTTGGGCTCTGGCCTCAGTAGGCGCTCAACTGCACAAGAGTCGGATCGACAACCAGCTCGTCGGCCGTGGCAGTGGCGTGAGCCAGGTCGAGATCGGTTTCGGCGACGGCAAGCAGCTGTTCGACTTGACCAGCTACACGCGCCATATCGCTGCCGATACCACCGGCGATCTCCTCTCGAAGGGCGTCTTCATCGACCGCGCGCGCGGGTACATCAAGGGCATGATCACCATCGATCGCACGGCCAAGGGCACCGACAGCTTCCTGGGTGAGTTCGCCATGCTGCTCACCAAGCAGGCACGTAGCGTGACCATCCCGAGCCTTGAGATTGACCAGCCGGACGTCCGTCGCGCGAGCCACGCGAGTTCCGTTGGCCCAATCGACGAGGAACAGATCTTCTATCTCACCAGTCGCGGCATTCCGCGCGAGATGGCGCGTAAGTTCATCGTGCTCGGTTTCCTGGAGCCGGTCGTCGCACGGATTCCATTGGCTGAGGCGCAGGATCGGCTGCGGACACTGCTCGAGCAGAAGTGGCCGCAGGACGCGGCACCCGCCCAGCAGGCAGCCTGAACAGCGAAGTGCGCCGCGTCCGCGTCGCGCGGCTCGACGAAATCCCGGCCGGAACGATGCTGATGGTCCAGGTTGACGGCACGAACATCCTGCTCGTCAACCTAAACGGCGTGATCCGCGCCACCCAGGGCGTCTGCTCGCACGAGTACTTCGAGCTCGACCGAGGCTTCCTGACTGCCGACACGCTGACCTGCGCGCTGCACCTTTCGCGCTTCGACCTTGAGACCGGTGAAGCGCTCGACCCACCGGCCGAGCTACCGCTGCAGGTCTATCCCGTGCTCGTGGTGGACGGCGAGATTCTTCTCGAGCTGCCTTACGGACCGATCCCCGTCAACGAGTAGGCAGGGCTACGGAGTCGGCGCGCGCGACGGCTGAGTGATATTGAGGATGATCATCAAGTAAAGGTGACCGCGCAGGACGAGCTGGTTCGCGTACAGGTCATATCCGCTACCGACGATTTCCGATGCGCCGTAGCCAACAGGCTGGCCTTCGACGTGCACCTCGATCTGATCGGCCCCATCGACGTTCGTGCCTGAGGACAATCGAATCGACCAGGTTCCGACCACGATTGGATTGCTCGATGGCTCCGTCTTGGGCGTCGCCACGAGCGTCACTGCCAGGGTCTCTCCATGGAGAGCGGCCGGTAGCTGTATGTCACCCGAGTAAGCGCCACGGTCGAGCCGTTGCAGATCGACCGTCAGGCCCGTTGTTGGAGGACCGGCATTGATGCTGAAGCTCTCGTTGGGGACGAATTCATCGGGGACGACAGCCACGTCGATCGTCATCAGTGTGGCGTCCGGCTGACCCTTCAGGGTTACCGAGATCGCGAACCCGTTCATCGTCAGGCGGAAGAATTCAGGATTGGTCAGCGTCTTGTCCTGAGGCGATCGTCCCGCGTGAAACACGTCAATGGAGGGTCCTTCGCCGTTTCCCATCGAGGTGAGGGGGATGGTCCACGAACCGATGCTCTCAAGGTCGTCGTGTGAGACCGAGGCGGTAACGGCATCGAGCTCAAGCTCGGCACTCGGCGCCCTCAGCGCATACGGAATCCGGTACTGGCCGCGGTACTGGAGAGGAGCTACCCGGTCCAGGACGGCTAACGTGCCGCGGCCGTTGAGGATCAGGCCGGTGCCCAGGTACTGGTAGAGAAGCGGCGCGGTCGGATCGGCGCGGATTGATGTGACTTCGTCCAGGTTCGGAGTCGGCCGCGCTGTTGAGGTTGCGATCGCTACAGCGGTCGATGGCTTTGGCTGTGGAGTATTCGGCGGCACGGCCGGTCCCGTCAGGCCAACGTAGACGAACCCTCCGAGCACCACGATCGCCCCAACCGCAACGAGCCAGGCCTTGCGGCCTCCGCCGATCCGGGTCGTGGTCAGCTCCGGGGCTGGGTCGCGACCTCGTGAAACGGTCAAGGCGTCAGCAGCCGGCGGCGGCGGATAACCAGCCGACGTGCGACGGGGCTCGAGGACCGTTTCACGCCGGGCGTGCTGACCGACAAGTGTTCTGGCTCACGCACACGGGTCACCGGGCGAGCTCCGTGCCGAGGCCGAGCTGCACCGCGCGGCGGACGATGGAATGGGCAAAGACGACGTCTGCCAGCCCGACGCCGAGATGGTTAACGACGACGGGGCCGGCGCGGCGCGGCGGGGGTGTGGACCCGGTCAGGCCCTGGCCGATCGACGCGTCCGGACGCGGATAGCCAGCAAAGACCGAGTCACTCCGTGTTGCCTCGAACTGAGCGATGTCATCAACCAGGAACTGGCGCGCACCGGCCGCGACGCTGGCCGGAATGCACATGTCGTAGTCGACGCCGACGACCAGCCCGGCGCGCGCAAATGCGGCCGCCGGCACCGCCTGGCGCGGCGCGCCGAACGAGACCATCGTCAAAACCACGTCCGCCTCGGAAACTGCCTGTGCCACGTCAGCGGTTGCGCGGACAGTCTCGAAAGCTCCGCTCGTCCGGGCAATACGCGCCAGATCCTCGGCGCGATCCGCGTTTCGATCGGCGATCGTCAGGCCGCAACCGCGCGCCACGCTCGCCAGAACCTCCACGTGACTTGTGCCCTGGACGCCGGCACCAACGATGGCCACGGACGCGGTCCCTTCCGCCCGCGGCCACCACTCGCGCAACGCCACACCACTGACCGCGGCGGTGCGCTGCGCAGTGATCGGCCCACCGTCGAGGATTGCCGTCGGCTCGCCCGTCATCGGATCGTTCAGCACAACCAGAGCGTTGACCGCGCTAAGTCCCAAATCTCGGTTGCCCGGAAACGCGGCTACCCATTTGACGCCCAGAAGATCGGCGGCACCCGATGGATCGGCTCCGCGAAGCAGCGCGGGCATTGCCGCAGTGTGCGACGAGCGCTGGCGCGGGTGGACGTCAAGCTTGGGCGGTAGCTCGGCCGAATCGACGAGGGCAACCATCGTTCGCCGGGCAAGCTCGATGCCCTCTTCGACGGTCGGCATTGCCCCGATGACGTCCGCCGCCGACAGATAGAGGAGCGGCATGGCGTTCATCGACAAACTCTATGCCGCCGGTCGGAAGGCGCCCAGATGTGACCGCCGCTACCCTTGGTCAGTGACCATTCCTGCGCTCGAAATGACAGACGATGAGCGCAAGCGCAGCCTGGCCAACCTCAAGCTCGAGCGCGACGCGATGTTCCTGTATGACCGCTTGGCGGCGATCGAGACCGATCCGGAGCGCCAAGCAACTTTTCAGCGCATTGCCTCGAACGAGCGCCGCCACGCCGACATCTGGGCGACGCGACTGACCGAGCTTGGAGCCAGCGTCCCACCGGCGTCGCCGCCGCGGGCGCGTATCCGGATGATCGTGACCCTGGCCAGGCTGTTCGGCACGAACCGGGTGGCCGATCTCGTGCGCTCACTCGAAGGCGACGAGGAGGTGGCCTACGCCGGCCAGCTGACACCGGAGACAGCGGCGATTGCGGCCGACGAGCGCGAGCACGCCGCGCTGTGGGACGAGCTCACCGGCCGCGTTCATCCGACCACGAGTCAGGGCGGCCGCACGCTCGCCCAGGAGGCGTGGCACCGCGGCGGCAGGTCGGGCACCTTGCGCGCGGCGATCTTCGGTGCCAACGACGGCCTGGTCAGCAACCTGTCGCTGATCATGGGCGTCGCCGGAGCCAGCAGCGACAACAAGGTCATCGTGATTGCCGGCGTCGCGGGCGTGCTGGCCGGCGCCTTTTCGATGGCCGCCGGCGAGTACATCAGCATGCAGAGCCAGCGCGAGCTGTTTGAGAACCAGATCTCGCTCGAACGCGAAGAGATGCGTGTCATGCCGGATGTGGAGCAGGAGGAGCTCGCCGCGATCTACCGCGCCAAGGGCCTGTCCGACAGCGACGCCAAGCGGATCGCGGCGAGTCTGATGGCCAACCCGCAGATGGCATTGGACACCAAGGTGCGTGAAGAGCTTGGGCTGGATCCAAACGAGCTCGGGTCGTCGATCGGTGCGGCGTCCTCATCGTTCGTGGCGTTCGCGATTGGCGCCTCGATACCGCTCCTGCCGTTCTTGATCACGAGCGGGCCAAACGCATTCGTCGCCGGTCTGGTGCTGTCGTTCGTGGCGCTCTTCGCGGTGGGTGCCGGGGTCAGCCTCGTGACCGGCAAGGGCATGATCTTCAGCGGCGGGCGTCAGGTGCTGATCGGTGCTGCCGCGGCAACGATCACGTACGTCGTCGGCACGATCTTCAGCGCCACGCTCCTGTAGCCACGCCCGCCCGATGGCTGATGACTTCGAGGAGCGCCTGGCCGCGGAAGGTCTCGATGCGAGTGACTGGAGCAACGGCCCCGGCGACACGTACGTGTCGCACAGCCACGCCTACGACAAGGTCCTGGTCGCGACCTCCGGCTCCATCACATTTCAACTGACAGACATCGGCCGCGACGTGATGCTCAACGAAGGCGAGCGCCTCAACCTGCCCGCCGGCACATCGCACGGCGCAACTGTTGGACCGGACGGAGTTCGCTGTCTCGAGGCGCATCTGCCAGCGGGCTCGTTGCCGGCTGGCCAACGTCATTTCACGAAAGGCTGGTAGTCGGAGCGCTAAGCCTCGTCTAACTCACCGTGTTCGAGATAGCGGATGTGGAGGTCGAGGACCTCCTCGACGAGGTCCGTCGGAGCCTTGCCGCTACGGGTCGAGATCGTGTCGCTGATCCAGACCGCCTCCGATTGGCGCTCGTCCAACGACATTTCCTCGCCGCTGCGCGGCAGGCGTCCAACCGCGAACCAGACCAGTGCGCCACCCACAACGAGGCCGAGCACGAGCGCCCAGCCGATGTACTGTTCCGTCATTCCGGGCGAGTATAGGTATCCTTCCCGCTTGGTCCCTCTTAACCCGATCTTGGGTCTGATTTCCTTCACGCCCGACCCGATCCTCTTCCAGATCGGCCCGATCAGCATCGGCTGGTATGGCATCGGCTACGTCATCGGGCTCGCGGTCCTGCTTTTCGTCACCCAGACGGAGACCGCTCGGCGTGGCTACAACCCTGCCCACGTCTGGAACGCCGTGCTCCTGGTGGGTGCTCTCGCGCTCATCGGCGGGCGGCTGTACCACGTTATCGACCAGTGGGGGGCGCTGTACGCCCAGGACCCGATCCGCGCGATCCTGCCTCCGTACGCGGGACTCGGCCTGTACGGCGGCGTTGCCGGGGCAATCCTGGGTCTCCTGATATACACGCGATGGAAGAAGATTCCGCTGCCCATTGGGCTGGACGTCGTGGTCGCCGGAGCCCTGTTCGCTCAAGGCATCGCGCGATGGGGCAACTTCTTCAACCAGGAGCTGTACGGGCCACCGACCGATCTGCCCTGGGCCATCGCGATTGACTGTGCCCATCGAGTCGCCCAGTGGCCGTGCACGCTCTACCCCGAGGCCACGACCGGATTCCATCCGCTCTTCCTGTACGAGTCCATCCTGGACATTACCGGGGGCCTTCTCGCTGTGCTCATTTCGCGACGATATCTGCATCGGCTGCACCCCGGCGATCTGGCCGCCTTCTGGTTAATCTGGTACGGAGCAACGCGCTCGGTGCTCGAGACCTTCCGCGCAGGCTGGAATTGGACGGTGGGCGGCGTGCCCACGGCCCAGCTTATTGGCATGGCGATCGTTCTCATCGGCTTGATCTGGCTCGTATACAACCATCCCCGCGGCAAGGATCCCTACCCGTACTTACCGCCGTGGACACCCGAGATCGAGCACGCCAATCAACTCGCGCTGGCCGGCGCTGCCGCGGGTGATGGGTCGCTGGGGATGGCCGGCGAGGTTGCCGGTTCCGACTCGGACGACGACTCCGATTCGGAGGACCAGGACGACGACGGCGAGTGGGAGGACGACGAGGAGTTCGACGATGCCGATGCCAACGACGACGCTGATCATGCCTCGCTGGGCGGCTCCCACAACGACACGAGCGAACGCTCCTAACCCTCGCCCGTGGCAGCGATGTGGAGCGCGAGAGTCCAGATCGCCCTGGTAGTGGTCGTTCTCGGTTTGGTCGGTTGTGGGTTCGCCGGCTACTCGACTAGCGAGCCATCCGGGGCGCCGACGATCCCGGATGACGTCCAACGTTACGGGACTTTCCGTCTCGCCACGGACCAGGAGGGGACGGGGCAATCACCGGCGCCGAGGCCATTGTGGCCCTAGCGACGGCGGGATGGTCTTATCCCGATCCATCGATGTACATGGTGATGGCGAGCAATTTGCGCGGAACCACGCCGGATGGAGGCACGCCGCAACTGGTATGGCTGGCCCGGTGGACAGGGTTCAGCCTCAACGACCCGGAACCCGCCCTCCCAGACGGAGCGAGCCCGTTGGCTTCGCGGCCGCCGCTCAGCTATGCCTATTTCCTGGTCGACGGCCGGACCGGCGACGACATCCAAGCGACCGAGGCGGAGGCACCCTAGGCAGCGACGCGGTCTGCGACCAAGTTTCGCGATGTGAGGCACGGATATGTCGGTGTGACCGACATATCCGGCCTATCGGCACCTTAAGGCGGTGAGCGGAGCGCGTCCCACGCTGATGGTGTGTTGATTGAGCGTGCAGAGTTACGCGGGCGGAGGCTTAGCTCTCTCGAAAGCCCGTTATGTCAGTGTCACTGACATTCTGTGGGTCTGACCGCGTCGCGTCCGCACGGACATGGGTCAGGCGGTTGTCGCGGCCGCCGCGAGCTCACGAAGGGCGACAACGTTGACAGTTGGAACGGGACGGGCGAAGCCCTTAAGCGTCAGGTCGCCAACCTCGACGACTTCGACAAGTTGATCGACTGCCGCGTGCGCTCGCGGGTTGAGCAAGATCTGGTTCGCCTCTGCCGCTGAGCTGAGACGCGAGGCGATGATCACGGCCGTGCCGACCATGCCGTAGTCGTAGCGACCCTCAAAGCCGATCCGGCCGAGCGTTGCATAGCCGGTCGCGATGCCCACGCCCAAGCCGAGCTCGAAGCCGAGCCGTGCCCACTTGGCAGCCATCCCGCCAAACATCTCGCGCATCGCCACGGCCATGCGCACGGCGCGCTCCACGTGATCGGGCTGCGGCACTGGGTCGTTGAAGAACACCATCATGCCGTCGCCCGCGAAGTGCTCGAGCGTGCCGCCGTGTTCAATGATCAACGCCCCCATGGCCGCGTGGTACTCGCGCAGCAGGCCCAAAACCTCCTCCGGCTCGGCCTGATCGCTGAACGCAGTGAAGCCGCGCAGGTCGCAGAAGACGGCAGTCGCCTCGCGTCGATGGCCGGCCAGCAGCGCCTGTCCTTCCGGGGTGGCGACGAGCGCCGCGACCTGGGGCGAAAGGAATCGACTGAGCTCTTCTTTCTGGCGCTCGATCGTCTCGAGCAGCTCTGCCTGGCGCGCGGCATGCTCGGCCTCCAGATCGCGCATGCGTTTCTCGGCCAGTGACGCGCGCACACGCGCGGCGAGGATCGTTGGGTTGAACGGCTTGGGCAGGTAGTCGGTCGCGCCGAGACGGATGCAGCGCACGACGCTGTCCAGCTCATCGACGCCGCTGATCATGATCACGGGCAGGTTGCGCAACGACTCGTCGGCCTTGATCGCGGCAAGCGTTTCGTAGCCGTCCATCTCGGGCATGACGACGTCGAGCAGCACGACTCCGATCTGGCCATCCGCCTCGCCAAGCGCCGCCAGAGCCGCCTTTCCATCACCCGCCTCACGCGCGTCGATGCCGATCGACGCGAGATGACGGGCGAGCAGCTGCCTGTTGACGGCACTGTCGTCGACGATCAGCGCAACGTCGGTCATTGGGTCAGGCCTTCCGTCGCCATGTCGCGCAAGGTCTCGTCCCACGTGGCGCGGGCGTCTGCGACCAACTGGACCAATCCAGCCGAATCGCCCGCGCGCCCTGCCATCTCGATCCCGCGTGCGATCTCCGAGAGGCGCATGGCGCCGAGCGCGGCGCTACTCGATTTCAGCGTGTGAGCGGGACGGACGATCGCGGCTGCATCGCCGGCGCTCGCTGCGACCTGCATTTGCGCGATGTGATCGCCACCCTCGGCGACATACGTTGCCGCCAGATCGACGATGAACTCCTCGTCTCCACCGACCGACTCACGCAGCTCGGCTAGCACCGCGCGATCCAGCACTGGGATCTGGTCAGTCATCTGGCGCTTGAGCTGCCGCTGGGGCTGCGGAGGACGTATGCGACGGCGATCGAGTCAATGCCGCCGCCAGCTCCGCAGGTCGAATTGGCTTGCTGATGTAGTCGTTCATGCCCGCCGCCAGGCACGCGTCGCGATCGCCGGCCATTGCATTCGCCGTCATGGCCACGATGTGCAGCGGTCGCCCCGGCCACTCTGCGCGGATTCTCCGCGTCGCCTCCAGTCCGTCGATCTCTGGCATCTGGACGTCCATCAGCACGACGTCGTAGTCGGTCTTCCCGAGGGCGTCGATGACCTGTTTGCCGTCGCCCGCAATGTCAGTCTTATAGCCCATGTTGGCGAGCAGTCGGACGGCAAGCTTCTGGTTGACCGCGTTGTCCTCCGCCAGCAGGATTGTCAATGGGTGTCGGCTTCCGAGCTCGGGATCCACGCCGATACGTTCAGGCTGGCGCTCGGCAAGCTTGCGGTCGCCCGGAGCGGCGAGGACGTTGACCAGGGCGTCATGCAATGCGGACGGCTTGACCGGCTTGGCAAGAAGCGCATCGAATACGGTCTGGCGGTGCTCGCGCAGAGCGGCTGACGATACGAGCACGAGGCGCATCTCGGAAGCCGACGGTATCGCTCGGATCTGTTCTGCCAACGCGATGCCGTCGATACCGGGCATGAACAGGTCGAGCAGGCCGACATCGAACTTCTGGCCGCCCTTGATCCACTTGATCGCCTCACGCGGCAGGGCCGTGTCCTTGACCTCGATCCTCCAGCGCGTGAGCTGCGCTCTCAAGATCCGCCGATTTGTGGCGTTGTCGTCCACGATCAGTGCTCGTTTGCCCGCGAGCTCAACGGCGAGATGCTCGTGCGCGGCCGGCAGCGCTGACGCGGGCGCCAGCGGCAGGTGAACCTCAACGTGGAACGTCGAGCCCTTGCCGACACCATCACTCTCCGCGGTCAGCGATCCGTCCATGGCCTCAGCGAGACGGCGGCTGATAGCAAGCCCAAGGCCCGTTCCGCCATAGCGTCGCGCAATGCTCGAATCCGCTTGGCTGAACGATTGGAAGAGACGCCTCATTTGAGCCTTCGGGATTCCGATGCCTGTGTCGCGGACATCGACGCGGACCGTGACATTGCCGCCCTTCGTCTCTGAGCGAGCCGTAACGACTACCTCTCCATGTTCCGTGAATTTGACGGCATTGGACAGCAGGTTGAGCAGGATCTGGCGCAACCTGCCGAAGTCGCCCCTGACGGCCGGTGGCAGATCGCCGATGACCTCGTAGGCAAGCTCGATGTCCTTGCCCGCGGCGCTCGGCGCGATGACGTCCAGCGCGCCCTCGAAGCAATCGGCTGGGCTGAACGGCTCGGCGACGAGGTCGACCTTGCCTGCTTCGATCTTCGAGAAGTCGAGGATGTCGTTGATGATCGTCAGCAGGGCGTCGCCTGATGACCGGATGGTGTCGGCGTAGTCGCGCTGCTCTACCGACAGCTCGGTATCGGCAAGAAGGCCGCTCATGCCGATGATCGCGTTCATTGGTGTCCTGATCTCATGACTCATCGCGGCGAGAAATGACGACTTGGCCTGGTTGGCCGCCTCGGCTACGGTAGTGGCTTCGCGCAAATCGGTGAAAAGACGCGCGTTGTCGATCGCAATTGCGGCCTGTTGGGACAGA
>JBBQEC010000059.1:0-11504 GCA_038320305.1 Candidatus Limnocylindrales bacterium
GATGATCCGGTCAGCCCGTCCGGCGATGTCCGGGTCGTGAGTAACCATGACCACGGTTACACCTCGTTCGCGGTGGACTGTGCGGACGACGTCCAAAACCTGGGCCGCCGTGTAGCTGTCGAGCTCGCCGGTGATCTCGTCGGCAAGGAGCACGGTCGGTGATGCTGCGAGCACGCAGGCCAGCGCAGCGCGCTGCTGCTCACCGCCGGAAAGCTGATCGGGTCGATGCTCGGCACGCTCACCCAGGCCAACGAGGTTGAGCAGATCGAGGTGAGTCTCCGGCGATCCGTCGCGCTGGGCGAGCGCGCCTGCCAGGCGCACGTTCTCGGTCAGGGTCAGAAACGGGACCAGGTTCTGCGTCTGGAAGACGATGCCGATTGATCGGCCGCGGAGTCGTTCGCGTTCGCCTTCGTCGGCACGATCGAGGGCGACGCCACAAACGTTGACTTGTCCGGCCGTGGGTCGATCGGCCCCGGCTATCAAGTTGAGCACCGTCGTCTTGCCCGAGCCGGACCGGCCCATGATCGCCGCGAACTCGCCGCGCCGAATGGACAGATCGATACCTCGCAACGCGATTGTCTCGACGTCCGCTTCGCGATAGACCTTGATAACCTCGCGCATTCCGATGATCTCTTTTTTGTCAGCGTGCGCGACGCTGAGAGCGTCCGGCGCGTCGGCGCCGACAGTTACGACCACGCGAAGCTCTTGATCATCTCGCGAAACGCATCGACGTTGTCAACGCCATCGGGTGTTGACAACGTGACGACAGCCAACTGGCCGTTCGGTCCAGCGACGTAATAGCGATCGATGGTTGAAGGCACCTCCTTACCGGTAACCGGATCTGGTGGTGCTGGTGCGTGGTAGACGAGGTGATCGACCTGCTGTCCATTGACACCGACCGTGTCCTGGGTATCGAACTGGTAGCCGGACAGTGCTTGAAGCTGGGGCAGATCGGTCGTACTGATATACGAAGGAACATCGGCAACCGACGGCACGATCTGTACGGACTCAATGCTGTCCTTATCGCGGATGTCGACGCCACCTGTCGTAGGCGTCGCATGCCAGCCCTCGACGTAGACGATCGAGAAGCCGTGCGACACGTCGGTGTACGTCAGGAAGACTGCGTTGTCGGGAATGTCTCCGCCGGTGGTTGAGCCGCCCGAGTCGACAGGCTCAGGTGATGTAGGCGGCTCAGTAGTCGAGGCTGGAGCACTCGTGGTGACTGGCGAGCCGATAGAGGTATCCGGAGACGCCGTGGTCCCGCTAGGCGTCAAGACACCTGTAGACGCGGGAACTAGCGTCGATGGAGCGTGTGTGGGTAGCCCCCCTGAGGCACATCCAGTGATGGTCAAAAGGCCTACGGAGATGAGAACGAGAAGCCTGTTCACGGATTGATCACCATTCGGGAAACCTCCAATTTCATTGCATTGAGATCTTCGTATGGCAACCTGAAGCGGATCTGAATGGAGAGGCGATCTGGGGCGCCGACGGCTCCACGGGATTTTCAGTCGCTGATCGGAAGTGCGAGCCTGAAGGAGGCGCCTCGGCCCGGTTGGCTGGTAACGGTCAAGCGTCCGCGATTGCGCTTGGTCAATGCGTTAGCGATCGCCAGTCCCAAGCCCGTGCGTGGGGGCGTCCTAGCGGACTCGGAAAAATGGCTCGAACAGGTGTGCCAAAATCGGCCTGCGCGATGCCAGGCCCACGATCTGCAACCTCGAGCAGTGCTTGGTGATTCGCCGTTCGCTTAGTAATCGTGACGTGCGTGCCAGAGCCGCCGTCGAATCTTCGGGCAGACTGCGTGGATGCGGCTTAGCGTGGGGTCCACCATCACAAGTTGTGCGGACGCGGTCATCTGCGGCGCCGGGATCGCGGGCGTCGCAGCTGCCTGGCAACTCTGTGGCCGACCCGGGTTTTCAAGAGTCGTGATCATCGATCCACGCGAGCCTCTGTCGCTGACGAGTCGTCGCCCGGAGGCGAACTATCGCGACTGGTGGCCTCAGCCGGAGAGGGCGGCGCTCGCGGACCGGAGCATCCGGCTCATGGAGGTGCTGCGCGCCGAGGGCGACGCGTTCGCGATGGATCGGCGTGGATACCTGTACGTGACTGCCGATGCAGCGCGAGCGGATGCATTCCGCACGCAACTTGTGCAGCCACAGGCGCGCTCGCTCGCGCCGAACTCCTTGAAGGTCTGGCCTCATCCCACGCCACCGCGCCGTCGACGGCGGCTGGTGTATCGGCGAGCGGCCAGACCCATTGTGGTGTCTGAACTGCTGGCCAGGACTCGCGTGACGTCAGGCAGCTCTGCGCCGGGATCGCGCTCTCGCCGGTGGTGGCCGAATCGGTACCGTCTCGCTTTGACTCCCAGATCAGCCAGTTTCGATCCATTTCAATGTCGTAGAAGTGCTGGGCGACCTGCGTCGGCTGTGACGCTTCGTCCGCGTTGGACAACATGAGATGCATGTGGTACGCCGAGCTGATGTCGGTGTTGACTTCACCCTCGCTGCAGGCGACGTTGTCGCCGGAGACGGCTATCGCGAACACCGCCTTTTGCGTCTCGAATGTCCGCTCGACTCGCCCGAAGGTATCGCGAACGATGATCTTCGAACGTAAGACCGTGGACCCGTAGTTGGCCAGGTTGTGAACCGATGCATCGGTGCCGATGTCGGCGGCGAGCGCCAGATCAGAAACATCGACGCTGGGATAGCCGGTCGCGGTCGGTGATTCGGTCGGAGGTCGCAATGGTGATGGCGCGACAACGGTTGAGTTCGGAGACGGGGTTCCCGAGACGTGCAGCGTCAGACGACGGAGGGCCGGTTCCACTCGGCCGAACGTCCGGGCTGGCCTGCTGATGACTGGAACATCGCGCAGCGCAGCCCGAGCCGGCCACGAACGCCATCATTCCTATCAAGAGAAACAGAAATTGCCCGCCTGCCGATCTCATGCGAGCGCCACTCTAAACTTGGATGAGGGCCGGTAGCTCAGCGGCAGAGCAGGGGACTTTTAATCCTCGTGTCCTGGGTTCGAATCCCAGTCGGCCCTCAAGCCCTTTACGCGTTAAAACCGCCGTCACGCACCAGCGCTGAGTCGGGCCATTGACCTGACTGGCAGCCGCGCTGACAGGCACGGAAGAAGAGGGCGGCGTAGCAGTGGATCATGTGTGCGCGCCCGTAGCGCCGTCACCTCAACTCGCGTGGGGCTCAAGCAGGGTCCAGGGCTCAGCGCAGAGCACCCTGGGCGATGACGGACCGTCCTGACGTAGCCGCCGCTCAGGGCGTACATTGGGATCTGCTCGAGGCGCCGGCCCGAGGCGGCGAGGCGCGCTGGTCCTTCATCGGCGCGTGCTCTTTCGGGTTCCAGTGAGAGGCGGCAGAACCATGTCTTTTGAGACCATCGTGGTCATCGTGATAATCGTCCTGATCGTGCTCTTCGTCCTGGGCTACTTCGGCCGGGGACGATTCCGCTAGTAGCAGCGATCGCGGAGCACACAACACGGTCAGCGAGCGGTGTTGACCGCCGCGCGACCGCGACATGAGTTCCGGCCGATGACTGCAAACTCGTCTATTGAGAGGCGATAATCGAGATGTATCGAAATAGGTTCGGGGTTTCGTCCATCGTTGCAGTGGTGTACCTCGTCGTTGGCGTGATTGTCGCGTCGCAAAACGCGTTCCTGACGAATCTCAACGGGTTGATGCCGATCCTCTCGGCCGTCCTCGCTGTGGTGCTGTGGCCGTTGGTCCTCATAGGAGTCGACCTGCACCTCAAGTAGCCGGAGTCCCGCCGTGGATGCTCGCAGGAGCCTCGCTGCACTCGGCATGCCATCCCGAGGTTTCCGCTTCACCGGGATCACAGGGCGGGCGCGCCCATCTGGGCGTTGCGATGTGTCGCGATGCGGCTGACCAGGACTGACAGCCACGTTGACAGCCACGGCAGTGTAAGCCGGTCCCACGCGATGGACGCGGTGGACGCTCGCCGCGCGCGGAGTGGACCCCGAACTCCTCCATGTGACGCCGTGAACGCCGCCCGACGAGACTTTTAATCCTCGTGTCCTGGGTTCGAATCCCAGTCGGCCCTCCACGACCTCCGTTCCGTGCGGCAGAACTACAGCGACTGGACGACGAGCTCGTCGTATCAGTCGGCTATGGGCAGCGTCACGCGAAAGGTGGCGCCCCGGCCCAACTGGCTGACGACCGTCAATCGGCCGCGATTGCGCCTGGCCAGTGCGTCCGCTATCGCCAGGCCAAGGCCGGTCCCCGGCGGCGCGGAGGCGTCCGATCGGACCCGGAAGAACGGCTCGAACAAATGCGGAAGATCAGCCTGGGCAATGCCCGGACCATCGTCGGCCACCTCGACGAGCGCCAGGTGGTCCGCCGCGCGCGTCGTCACCGTGACGTGAACGCCGGTCCCCCCGTAACGAAACGCGTTGTCGACCAAATTGTCGACTATGCGGCCCACGTCTTCGGCGTGTCCTTCGACCATGAGGTCCGGGGCGAAAACCGAGTGTGACGGCTTTTCGTCAGTGGCGGCAGCTCGCAGGCTGAGCCGCTCGGCAACCGTGACGGACAGGTCAAAGGGCCGATCGTCGGCGCGCTTTGAAGCGTCATCACTTTGCGCGAGCGTCAGCAGATCGCTCGTCAGCGACGCCAGGTCCGTAGCGGCCGCAGAAACCGTATTAAGCGCTTGGCGCTGATCGGCGGGTGCCGTCTGTGGGCGAAGCGCGTTCTCGGTCGTAGCGCGAATGACAGTCAGCGGCGTGCGCATCTCGTGTGAGGCGTCCGCTACGAATCGGCGCTGGCGTTCATGGGCATCGCGTATCGGGCCTAATGTGCGGGCTGCCACCACCCATGCGCCAACCCCGACCACAGCAATAGCGACCACGTCGGCAGCCACCAGGGCGATGCCGATCCGCTCGACGGCTGCGTCGTAGGCGATCGCGGCGGCCTGGGCGCTCGACGTATCGGGTGCAAGGTCGAAGTCGGGTTGAAGAACTATGGATAGCAGAAGCAGAAAGGCCAAGCTGAAGACGACAATCACAATCGCGAACATGACGATGTATATCGCGGTCAATCGGCGGCGAGCATGGGCGAACATCAGCCAATAAAACTCGCCGGCGAGTCGGCAATCACCTTTGCTGGCCGGTGCCAGCGGCCTCGATGCAGTACCCCGCGCCTCGAACGGTACGGATCAAGCCGTCCCGTCGGCCGCCGTCGAGCTTGCGGCGCAGGCTGCGGATATATACCTCAACCACATTCGATCCGGACTCGAACTCGGCGTCCCAGACGGCGTCAATGAGGCGCTCTTGTGAGTAAACTCGACCCGGTTCGTGTGCGAGCACCTCGAGGAGAGCGAACTCTCGGGCAGTCAAGGGAACGTCCCGCCCGGCTCGCGTCACGCGCTTCCGGGCTGGATCGAGCTCGAGATCTGCCACCCGGATCACCGGGGCCGACGTCGTCTCGCGTCGTCGCAGCGCGCGCACGCGAGCAAGCAGCTCGGCCATCGCGAAGGGCTTGACCAAGTAGTCGTCCGCGCCGCTGTCCAGCCCAGCGACTCGGTCATCAACAGTTCCAAGTGCTGTCAGCACCAGGATCGGCACTTTGGCATTCTGGCCCGGGCGATTGCGCAAACCCTTGGCGACGGTCAGGCCGGAGCCGCCTGGCAGAACGAGGTCCAGGATGACCAGGTCGTACGGGTAAACCCCCGCGAAGTCGAGTGCAGCTACAGCGTCGATGGCGTGGTCGACCGCGTAGCCCTCGTCGGTGAGGGCAACGCGGACCGCTTCGGCAACCGTCGGTTCGTCTTCAACGAGCAGTATCCGCACATGACCATGATGCGCCCCAAACCCCGCTCGGACCTTCAACCGTCAGGCAGCGCGCCGGCCGTTCCAGCGTCGAGCGTTGGCGGCGTGCGCGGCCCACTCATCGTGATCATCCAAGAGTCCCAACTCGCGCACGCCTTTGCGAACGAGGGCGGCACCCAGCACGTAGTCCGCCACGTGCGGGTTCGCAGGGAGCAGCGGCCCGTGCAGGTACGAGGCGAGTCGGAGGCCAGCAATGCCGCCTTGTCCCGGCCCCTCGAGCAGCCCTTCGCTGCGATCCTCGCCGTTGTTTCCCTGGCCGATGGAAACCCGGCCGAGAGGTTTCGCACCCGCCGCGACGAACGTTCGGCCGGCATGGTTTTCGAACCCAACGATCGTCCGCTCCTGGCCGGCGAACCCGGACGCGGCTGCTGATGCCCTGCCCAGCACGGCGATGGGTGAGTGAGCGTCCAGTACCGCTGTGACTCCCCCGACCATCCGTCGCCCCGACCTTGGCGCCGCTGTCCTCACGTCAAGGAGTCCGGGACCCTTGAGCACCACTCCGTCCACCGTGGCGTACGCATGCCCAAGGTTCTGAAACGCACCACAGATGGCCAGCAATGAAGCGCCACTACGGACCGCCTCGTCCAGGGCACCGCCGAGCCTCGTCAGCCCGTGCGCTACTGCAACCTGGTCCGCATCTGGTCCGCCTCCGGCCACAATCACGTCCACACCCACAAGGCAGTCCTCGTCGGCATAAGTGTCGATTGTCCGAAGCTCTACGTCGGCGCCTCGCCAGACACTGCGCTGAATCAGCGTCCGAACATTGCCAGTGTCACCGTATAGGTTCAAACGCTCGGGAAACAGCTGTGCAATGACGACGCGCAGGCCGGATAACCCACCGCTCATGCCGGCGCCGGTTGGACTAGGCCGCGCTTCGCAAGAACACCGCGGAGTTCGATAAGTGCGGTGTAGGTCAGCACGGCAAGGATTCGGCTGCCGGGCGGACTCTCCTCGATGAGTCGATCCAGGCCAATCGCGGGTAGTTCTGCGATCGAGCCGTTCAGGAGACCAGGATCGACGCGCCCGTCTGGCGCGTACTTAAGTCGGAGTGCCAGGTCCAAACGACGAGACCCGGTCAGGACGTAATGGCGCCCTACCAGCAGAGGCGACAGATCCACATCCCAGTACCAGGAGGCGTCGCGCCCGTCGGCGATCGCATCATTGACCGCGACCAATACTGCGTCGATTTCCGCCGTCGAACCAATACGGACGAGCTCCGCGAGCGATGCCGGATTCTTGCCCAAGGCCAGGATCACCTCTCGGCCGTTGATATCGACGTGCTCG
Organism: Candidatus Limnocylindrales bacterium; assembly: GCA_038320305.1. Classification (GTDB taxonomy): domain Bacteria; phylum Chloroflexota; class Limnocylindria; order Limnocylindrales; family CSP1-4; genus JALYGJ01. The sequence continues at coordinate 7,139 of JBBQEC010000059.1, forward strand.
TAGCGGCCCCACGGCGGCAGCAGGCTGGACAGCGAGGCAACTGCACTTTCCAAGGGCACGCCAAGCGACGCGACGGCGGTCAATGCCGCGGCCGCGTTATAGGCGCTTGAAACTCCGGGGAGGCCCAGGTTGAGCGTGTGGTCGCCCTGACCGTTCGGCAAATGGAAGGTAAGTTCGGTCCCTTCGAAGCCGTGTGCTCGTCCGATGCACACGGAAAGCCATGGGTCGATACGGCGAAAGCCGCAGCGGCGGCAGTGGTAATCGCCCAGATGACCCAGGCCGATCCATGACCTTTCAAGCTGGCCGTCGCAGGCGGGGCATGCGAATACTTCGGGCGTTAAGCCGGCGTCGGTCGCCAACGGTGGCGCAGCTGACAGGCCATAACTCCGAACCGTGCTTCCGGTCCGCGACGCCAGGTACATGAGGCGTGGATCATCGGCGCAGGCGACGAAAATGGACCCCATCGACATCGCGCTGATGAGCCTCGTCCAGCGCTGCAGGATCGCGTCCGTCTCGCCGTAGCGATCGAGCTGGTCTCTGACCAGATTTGTGGTGACCAGCACGCGGACTGGGAGTTGCGCCGCCACGCGGTCGAGAGACATCTCGTCGACCTCGAGGACTGCGACCGGCGCGTCTTCAATATCGCCCATCTCGCGCCGGTGTGCGATCAGTGTGGAAGTGACTCCCCTAAGCAAATTGGCGCCCGATGGATTCGACACCGTCTTGATTCCGGCTCGCTCAAGGAGGTCAACGATCAAGCGGGTGGTCGTCGTCTTTCCGTTGGTCCCCGAGACGAGGACGGCGCCATCCAAGTTCGCCGCGATGCGTCCACCGATGCGCGGCGAGATTCGCTCCGCGATCACGCCCGGCAATGTCGTGGCGCTGTGCCCGGCGGCCCGTGCGCCGCGCGCTGTAATCCCAGCGGCGGCGGTAGCAAGCGCGTCTCGGGCTCGAAGAGCACGAGACGCACGTCCGTCCGAGTGATGAACGCTCAAAGGATGCGCCCGACTGATAGGAATTCTCCGACTAAGGCCACACGGCGGACCCTGGCCACTGCGTTATACGAGTCAGATGCTGAAGAGCACCTGAAGCGGTCCTACATCACGAGTCGACCGCGAACCTCAGTAATGCGGCTGGTCTGCCGTCTTTTCGCGCCACAGATCCTCGAGCGCGCGAAGGTCCGCTGCTGTTTGAGGCTCACTGCGATCAGCTTCGGCGTCCAGGACATCCAGCACCTCGAGCGTTAACGAGTCCATGCCGTGCGCACGCGCATCGTTGACCAATCGGCGGTCAATGACGCCAGTTGAGTTGGTGGTCTGGCCGAACTCGAGCCTGTTGCGGAGGCTGGCCAGATCCGTCGTCGATGAGATGAGCATTCGACCGGTGACGGTGTTGCGGAGTGCTAGACCGCTGCCTCCTTCGGCCGTTGCTCGTAGGACGCTCGCAGCGCGTCGCGTTCCTCCCTGCTGGTCATCGGTGCCTCAAATCAACCGGTGATCTCGGCTCGCTCGGTGAAGATGGCCGCGACCGCCAGCACTCCGACCAGCCAGACGAGCCCCAGAACGAGCGCGACGTTCGGATCCAGCGGGTTGGCGCCGGCGCCACCTCCGCCAAAGCCACCCCCGCCCGTAGTAGAGCCTGTCGTGACCATCGATTGTGCGACGTCAAAGGGCAGGTAGCGCACGATGTCGGGCAGGAAGATGCGAGCAAACGTCTCACCGAAGTACAGGGCGGGCGATGCCCACGCCAATGCCCGCCAGCTGGCTCCGGGCGAGGGTCGCGACGGTGAATCCGATGGCCCCGGTCATCAGGATGGCGAGCCATCCGCGGACCATCTGCTCAGGCAGGCGGCTTAGCGTCGCTGAATCGGTCAGGCCGCTGGTCGACACGCCGCTCAGGTTTGCCGCGATCAGAGCAGCGATGACTCCGACCACGAAGGCCAGGATCAGGCCGATTGCGATCCACACCGCTATCGACGCGAAGGTGAGCAGGATGTAGCGCGAGCGACCCTCTCCGCGGGCGACTGCCGACTTGAGCGTGCCCCAGCCCCACTCCGAGCCTGCAATTGCGGCGCCGTAGATGACTGCGAACAGGCCGCCGAGCCCAAGAATGAACGCCAGGATGCCGTCGTACGCGGCCGGAAATGTGACAAGCGACCGCGGATCGAATCCCGGCCGGCCGCCACCGTTCGCGGCGAGTCTTGTGGCGGTCGCGCCGACTGAGATGAGAATGAGCGCGAGGAGAACCATGAGCAGTCCGCCGGTAACCCAGGTCGCGGGCCGTCGGCGGAGCTTGCGTGTGGTCGGGCTCATCGGTCTTCCATCTCTCGCGATGAAGTGAACACTAAACCTGCCTATCAGGGCGTCATACCTATCGGACGAGCGCGCGGTCGTCGCGCAAATCAACCTTTTCGGCTGACGACGCCAACATCCGGCTACAGGTAACAACGCCGTTGGTCGACACGAGTGGGAGTCCGATGGCCGCTCAGGTACACAAGCGAACGCGATTTGCCGGCGGGTTGCTGCTCTTTGAGGGCGTCCTGCCCATCGATCGAGCCAGGATCCTCGGCGAGATGATCGCCGGGTCGACTTTGGCGGCGCTCGCCATCCCTGAGACGATGGGCTACACGTCGATCGCCCAGATGCCGGTCATCACGGGCCTCTACACGATTGTCTGGCCGGTCCTCCTGTTCGGGATTTTCGGATCCTCGCGGCATCTCGTGGTCGGTGCAGACTCGGCCACCGCCGCGATCATGGCCGCCGGACTCATAGGGTTGGCGGCGCCGCAGTCTGCGCAATGGGTGGCGCTCGCCTCAGTCATGGCGCTCATGACTGCAGGCCTTCTTGTCCTCGCCCGGGTCTTCAGGCTGGGCTTCATCGCCAACTTCCTGTCGGCCAGCGTCCTGGTGGGATTTCTCACTGGCGTTGGCCTGCAGGTGGCCTTCGGTCAACTGCCGGCGCTCTTCGGCCTGTCCAAGACTGGGACCGGACCGGTCGAATGGACAGCCAACGTGATCAAGGACCTGGGCTCGGCGATCTGGGGTGATCTGGCTATCGCCCTTGTAGTGATCGGCTTGATCGTAGGCCTTCGGCGCGTCAACCGGAAGATCCCGGGTGCCCTCATCGCGGTACTCGGCATGATTGCGCTGAGCTGGGCGTTTGACTTTGCCTCACGCGGCATCGGAACCCTCGGCGACATCCCCAGCGGCCTGCCCTCACTCGGGATTCCGCAGGGCATCACGCTGGCCGACCTGTCGTCAATGCTGCCAACGGCGATCTCGATCTTCGTCGTCGTCCTCGCGCAGAGCGCGGCGACATCACGTGCGTACGCCATGAAATACAACGACAGCTTCAACGAGAACGTCGACCTGGTTGGTCTCGGCATGGCCAACATTGCCGCGGGCTTGAGCGGCACATGGGTTGTCAACGGCAGCCCGACGAAGACCCAGATGGTCGACAGTGCCGGTGGCCGCAGCCAGATCGCCCAGTTCACGTGTGCGGGCATCGTCGCCATTGTCCTGCTCTTCCTGACCAAGCCGCTCTCATACATGCCCAACACCGTGCTCGCGGGAGTCGTTTTCCTGATCGGCCTCGAGCTCATCGACTACCGCGGCATGCTGCGCATCCTGCGACTCAGGAAAGGCGAGTTCCTCGTGGCCATCATCACCACGCTGACCGTTCTTTTCGTGGGTGTGGAGCAGGGCATCCTGCTCGCGATCCTGCTGTCGATCCTGGAGCACGTCGATCACAGCTACCACCCGTTCAACTCGCTGCTCGCGCGGAGACAGGATGGTGGCACCTCTCCCAAGCCGCTCGCCTCGGAAACTCAAATCGAGCCAGGCCTCGCGATCTACAGGTTCGGGGCAAGCTTCTACTACGCGAACTCGTCACGTTTCGACGAGGAGCTGATGACGCTTGCCGAGGACGCCGAACCGCCTCTGAGATGGATCGCGGTTGATGCGGAGGCCATGAGCGACATCGATCTGCAGGCCGCCGACTCGCTGCGCACGATCGCGGCTGAGCTCAAGACCCGCAAGATCACGCTCGTCATGTGCGAAGTCGCTCCAGACGTTCGCAAGTTGCTCGACTCCTATGGCCTGACGAGCGAGCCAAGCCCGATCCCGATCTTCGAGGACGTCATCGCCACCGTTAAGGCGTTTGAGATGGCGAACCCAGTGGGTGAGCCCATTGACTCGAATGCAGACCAATTGGGTGCCGGACCAGATCGAACAATTCCTGCGTGAGCTCGGCGCTGAGCTCGACGCACAGGATGAAACCTTTGACCCGTCGTTCAGCCAGTCGGCCAGATGGGTTTTCCCGACGCGAAACTAATGGAGGAGGGCGTCGACGAAATGGCAGCTGGCATA
>JBBQEC010000060.1:0-11482 GCA_038320305.1 Candidatus Limnocylindrales bacterium
ACTTAGGTCTCAGACCTTGGTCCTAACTCGTGTCAAGGGCGCCGCAGCAGCGCTTGGCACGAATGCGTTTCAGATCACGGAGCCGTTCGTCTTCAGCGGCAGCACGATCGTCCACGAATCGAAAGAGGAGGCCTAGGCCTCCTCTTCGTCGACTGTCTTCGGAGCGGGCGGGAACCCGCGACGAATCTATTTCGTGGGCGCGGCGTCCTTCAGCTTCTTGGTGCTCGTCTTCGGTTTCTTGCCGCCGCCCTTGCTGCCTGGGCCTTTGTCACCCATAGGGGTCAAACCTCCTGAATTGGATTGGCATCGTTCATCGTAGCCGGACAGGCAAATCCACAATCAGGGCTAGATCTGGCGTAGCTCTGGTCAGCCTTCCGCCACGTAGCGCCGTTCACCGGTGCGTGAGTCGAGGTAGACGCGCATTCGGTGGTGCGACGTCGGGTCCAGGAAAACCTCGTCGGTGGGTCGAAAGCGTGGTTCAGGCTGCCCCGGCTCGCCGCCGCCAGGTCCCGGACGGAGACCTTCCACCTCTGCGGTCTGCGACCGGTAGCGTGTGACCTCGACGAGCACGGCGATAAGGAGCACAAGGCCGAGCACGAAGGTCCAGATCCAAACGCCGAACAGTGGCCCGTCAGTCACGAACAGCCAAAGCGCCAGCCCCATCAGGCCGATGCCGACTGCCCCGATGATGATGCGGACGATCCTGCCACCGACACTCATGGCGCACTAGTCGCCACGCGGTTGCGGCGCCTGGTTGTCAGGCACAACGAGGACCGCCGTGCCGTAGGCGACGATTTCCGTCATGGTGCTGGCAAGCTCGGAGCTATCGAAGCGCATCGAGATCACGGCGTTGCCGCCCATCATCGTCGCGTTCTGGACCATGCGGTCGATCGCCTGGCGGCGCGTGTCCTCGAGGAGACTCGTGTATTCGTGGATCTCGCCACCACCGATTGAGCGGAGTCCGGCCATGATGTTGCCGCCCAGGCCGCGGCTGCGGACGACCACGCCGAATACGTGTCCCTTGGTCTCCTGGACGCGCCAGCCGGCGATGAATGGGGCAGTGCTGATCAGCATTCTGTGAGTAGTCCCTCCTTGTTCGAAAGTCTAGGTAGATTCTGCCCATGCCGGACAGCGAAATGAAGCAGCGCATGTTGCGCGGCGACGAGTACATGGCCACCGACGAGCAGCTGACCGCCGAGCGCGAGCGGTGCTCCCTGCTATGCGAACAGATCAACGCACTGTCCGCAGCAGACGAGGCAGCGCGACTGGCCCTCTTCCGCGAGATGCTTGGCTCGATCGGCGACGACAGCCTGATCCAGTCCCCATTTCGCTGCGACTATGGCTACAACGTCGCGTTTGGTCGCCGCTCGTTCATGAACTATGGCGGCATCATCCTCGACGTCGCGCCGGTTACGATCGGCGACGAGGTGCTCATCGCGACGAACGTCCAGATCCTGACCGCCACTCACCCCCTTGACGCGGGGCGACGCCGCGCGTGGTGGGAGCTGGCCAAGCCCATCTCGATCGCGGATGGCGTGTGGATCGGTGCCGCTGCGCTGATCCTGCCTGGCGTGTCGATCGGTGACAACGCGGTCGTTGGCGCGGGCGCGGTCGTGACCCGCGACGTGGCGGCAAACACGGTTGTCGTTGGCAATCCCGCGCGCGTCGTTCGGCACCTTTAGGGACAGCGAGACAGATGGCACGCGACTTTTCGGCGGACATGCAGCAGCGCTCGCGCTCATTTGACGCCTGGGCCACCGAGTACGACCGTTTCCGCCCGACCTACCCACAGGCTCTCTTTGACCACACACGCATCGAGCTGACCCAAAAGGACTTCCTGGGCTACGTCTTCACGGCCTCATACACACAGCTCTTCGTGGACGATGAAACGCAGGCAAGGCTCCGGACAGATCTACGCGAGTTGATGCGGACGACGTTCGGCGACGGACCCGTGCCCGTGCCATACGACGTCGATGTCTACGTGGGCCGCCGCATTGGCACTGAACCCTGAGCCGACACAGAGGACCGGACGCAAGTCGGCCATGGAGATATCCTCGACACGGATGAGACGAGCGGGCTCCATTCACGTGATCACGGGCTGCATGTTCTCGGGCAAGACCGAGGAGCTTTTGCGCCAACTGCGCCGGGCCTCCGTTGGCGGACGGTCCGTGCTTCTGGTTCGCCCGGCAGTTGATACGCGCACGTCGTCCGAGATTGCCGAGTCCCGATCCGGCACGAGCTTCGCCTGCACGACAGTCGCGGCCGCGGACAGCATCCTTGGCGCCGTGGCTGCGTCGCCGTGCGAGGTTGTCGCCATCGACGAGGCGGAGATGTTCGACGAGGAGCTCTCGCGCGTAGTCGACCGACTCGCTCTTGAGGGTTACGAGGTGATCGTTTCGGGACTGGACACTGACTTCGCCGGTCGACCTTTTGGCGCGATGCCCCGTCTGCTCGCGGTTGCCGACTCGGTCGCCAAGCTGACGGCGATCTGCACGTTCCCCGGCTGCGGCGCTGACGCGACTCGAACCCAGCGCCTCGTCAACAACCAGCCTGCCGCGATTGACGATCCGTTGATCGTCATTGGCGGCACGGAGGACCGGCGCGAGCCCGACCGCTACGAGGCGCGCTGCCGGACGCACCATCGAGTCGCTGCAGCGCGCAATTCCATTCCGCAGATGGTGCCTACTGCCGCCTGATCGAGCTCACGGCTTCCAGCCAACGACGATTTCTCTCGTCAACCCCGGGAGCGGCAGCGATGCCGCCTCTGCCTCCACGTCGGCTGTCTCGGCGCCACTGAGCGCGCGCCACGTCTGAACGGTCACGTTTTCATCTGCCCGGCGCCATACCCCCGCCATCGCGTGACCTTAGTGCCTCAGCGCAGCACCCAGGCATGGACGATGCGCTGGACGATCGCCCCGATCCGCGAGTGAGCCAAGGCTTCGACGACGGGTGCTCCATTCGGCAGATCAGCCGTATTGTCGTCCTGCCACGTAAGGACGAGCAGCACCTCGTCGTCGGGGATCGCGATCAGGAGAGCCGCTTGGCCAGGGGGCAGCACTGCCACAATTTCGCGCTGGACCTCGTCGTGGCGCGCCGCGGATAGGCTTCCAAGGCCCGGCACAAAGGCTTCGAGAAGAAGGGCGGCACGCTGCACGTGAACACAATGCGAGTCAGGGCAACCGCGCCGTATCCGTGATTTGCCCGATGCGACGTATCGTGTTGGCCGATGGATCGAAGTCAGGCTGACCCCGCCCAGTTGCACGTTCCTACGCTGGTTGCTCGACAGGAGACTTTGGCACGCCTTGTGGCGTCGATTGAGCCTCCGTTCGTCGATGCGCGACTGCTCCTGGTCGAGGGACCCGCGGGCATCGGCAAGACCGCCTTGCTGCGAGCCGGTCTCGCGCAAGCACAGGCACTCGGTGTGGCCACTCTCCGCGCAAGTCCGCGCGAAGCGGAGGTGAGTTATGTCCACGCGACCTTGCGCGACTTGCTGGAGGATCAGCTTCCGAGTCTCGTCGGCGACGTGTCGAGGGCTCAACTTGCGGCTCTGCGCACGGCATTTGGCGATCAAGTCTCAGCCGACGAGGAGACGCCGAGCGCGCAACAGGGTGGAATCGCAGTGCTCGCGGCACTGAGGGCCCTGATCGCCCGTGGTCCGACCCTCGTTGCCATCGATGATGCGGGCTGGGTGGACCAGGCCAGCCGTGAAGCCCTGACCTACGCGTTGCGCCGCATCGGCGATGTGCCTCTCCGTCTGGTCATGACCCAACGCAGCGACGCTCGTGGCGGGCCAACTCCATTCGGCCTCGACGATGCGGCACGGCCGATCGCAATCGAGCACGTATGGCTGGAGCCACTGTCCTTGGGCGCCCTGCAGTCGGTTCTGCACAGCGCGACGGGCGCTTCCTTTTCCCGACCTACCCTCCTGCGCATCCACGAGATTTCGGCCGGGAATCCGTTCTACGCCATCGAGCTCGGACGGGCCATCGTTGCGCACGGCGCGGTCCTGCGCCCTGGTGAGGATCTGCCGGTGCCGTCGTCGCTGCGTGAGCTTGTCGCGGGCCGAATCAACGGCCAGCCACGCGCGACACGACGGCTGCTACTGACAGCGGCGCTCAGCTCTGCACCTACGATCGAGCTGCTCAACGACCGGGCCGGCCGAGACTCGCGACCGATCATGCGCCCAGCGGTTGATGCCGGGTTGATCCACGTGGACGCCGGATCCCTCTCGTTCTCACATCCACTGTTTGCCTCAACTCTGATCGCCTCGGCGAGCGAGGACGAGCGGTTGTCCACGCACGCCTGGTTGGGCCAGGCCCCGACCGAGGATTTCGAGGCGCGCGCTCGTCATCTCGCCCTGGCCCGCACCGGCACGGACGCGACCGTGGCCGAACAGCTTGCCCGGGCCGCTGTCCGTGCCCTCCAGCGCGGCGCGCCAACGGTCGCAGGCGAGCTCGCGGACCTGTCCGTGGAGCGCACGCCCACACAGGATCCAGAGCGAGTCGAGCGTGCCCTATCGGCCGCTGAAGCCTGGTTCACCGCCGGGGATTTCGCCGCGGTTCGAGCGCGCGTCGCGAGTCTTCTGCCGTCGCTCGGCGGCACCCATCGTGCACGCGCCCTGACGCTCGACGGACTTGCCACGTGGTACATCGGCACATCGCGAGAGGCCGTCGCGAGTCTTCTGCCTGCCCTTGCGGACGCCGGCAGTGATCGTGCGCTCGAAGGCCGTATCCACTACTACCTGTCGGTCTTTCTCGACTACGACCTTGAGGCCGAACGGCGCCATGCGATAGCCGCAGCCGACCTGCTGGCTGCCACCGACGATCGAGGACATCTCGCGGCCGCCCTGCTCCAGGCGTTCTACCTGTCGGTCATCCTGGGCGACAAGCCGCCGCTCGCGTTGCTTGACCAGTGTCTGGCGGTCGAGACTCAGGGTAGGTTGGTCGACCGACTCACCAGCCCGGGGATCTGGTGGGCCGCCGTGGGCCGTTTGGACCTGGCACGCGAGCGATTTCGGCACATGCTTGAGTTCGATCTTATCCACGGCGTGTACAGCAACGTCACCAATCTACTCACGCGCCAAGCTGAAGTTGAGCTGTGGGCCGATGACTGGCCCGCGGCGCGGTCGTTCGCCACAGCAGCTATTGAAGCGCGACTCGAGACCGGCGAAGAACCGGTCGAGATGGCTCTGCGCGTGCTGGCGCTCGTTGATGCGCTCGAGGGCGCCTCCGATCGCGCCGACGCATCGGCCAAGGCCGGCGTCGAACGCACGGAGAGAATCGGCGCCTCGGTCCTCGCCGCGGCGTGGCTCCAGGTGAGCGCACTTGTTGGCGCGAGCCGGGACGACGCGGCAGCCGTCGCCGAGGCGACGGCGAGGGCCGCGCGCCATCTCCAGCAGATCGGCTTTCGCGAGCCACTACGGCTGGATCCGGCCGCAGAGCGTATTGAAGCGCTCGCGCAACTGGGCCAGGTCGACGAGGCCACACAGGAACTGCGGGCACTGGAGGGTCGGCAGCACAAGGTTCCCAAGCCGTGGGCCGCTGCTGCGATCGCGCGCGGCGCCGCTCGGATTGCGCTCGCGCGCGATGACACGACCGCGGCGCTTGCCGCCACCGAGGTTGTCGCCGCCGCTGATCCTGCGGGCTGGAGCCGTTTCGACGTCGCGCGCGTGCTGCTCGTGCGCGGTGAGGCACTGCGACACGCGAGGTCGCGCCGTGCGGCGGCGGTGGTCCTCACCCGGGCGAAGGAGACCTTCGCGAATCTGGGTGCGCCCGCGTGGACGAGACGAGCGGATGACGAGCTGAAACGGGTGGGTCTGACGCGCTCGACCGCACTGGCATTGACGCCTACGGAGGCGCGCGTGGCGCGGTTGGCAGGCGAGGGCCTCTCGACGCGCGCGGTGGCCATGGAGCTGGGCATCAGCCCTCGAACCGTGGAAACGCATCTGGCGGCGATATACGGGAAGCTCGGTGTCAACTCTCGTGCCGAGCTCGGCCACACCATGGCCCGTCTCGAGGCGGAGTGATCGTCGGCGGGTCCGTGATTCACCGGATTACCTACGGTCCGGCCACGGCGATCTTGGGCGCACTGATAGACCCGCCCCGGAGACACAGATGATCACCAGGTTCCGACACGCACCTGCTCGACGCGCAATCGCCGCTCTCGCGATCGGCGCGTTGCTCTTATCCGCCTGCGGCGGTACGCCAGCAGGCACGATCGCGCCGTCTGCCGGCACCGGCAACCAGCAGCTCAACCCTGGCAGCCCGCCCGCCGGCAACGCCAACCCCTTCGCGAGCATCCACATCACAATTCCGGTGGCATCCGGTGCTCCCGTCACGGGCCATGTTGGCGACGCATTGACCTTCTACACGTACGGCAGCGACGAGGTCGACGCGACATTGGTCAAGGTCTTCGACCCGGCCACTCCGACCAGCAGCACGACCGAGGCGGTGCCGGCAGGCTACCGCTGGGTGGGTGCCGAGGTCACCATGAACAATCACTCGTCTGACCCCCAGGGAGAGTCCTTCGTACTGGATGCCATCGCGTCGAGTGGCACCATCCTTACGACCGATGACGTCGCCGGGAACCTTTCCTACCCAATCAACGCGTTCCAGGGCTGCACCCGAACCAGCGACTCTGAGCAGGACCCCCACCTCTCCACGCACTGTGTGGCGTTCGTCGTGCCAAACGGCCAGAACCTCACGCAGGTCGGTGTAAAGGTCGGTGGAGTGGAGATCTATATGGGCCTGGTGCCGAACGATCAGGCCACTTGGAGCATCCCCTGAGCTAGAGCCAACGCCAATCCCAGGTCCTTGTACTGGTTGCCCAGGCGCGTACATAGGGGAGGGTGCTGCCGCGTCGCCGACCTCAACTCGGGGCCGCCGCCTCCTCAAATGGGGCGGGCACTTCAGATATGTGCACGGTGGTAGGATGTGCACATGCGCCGTGTGCAAGTCCAGCTCACCGATGACCAGATAGCGGCCCTGCGCCACGAATCTACGAACAGCGGTCGGCCAGTTGCAATGTTGGTTCGTCAAGCACTTGACGATTGGATCGCCCGTACGGACCGGAAGCAGCGCTGGGAGCGCGCCTTGTCCGTAATTGGGATCGCCAATTCCGGCTTGGGCGATCTTGCCGAGCGCCACGACGACTACCTCGGTGAGGATTTCGACTCGTGATCGTCTTCGTGGATACGTCGGCGATCATTGCCCTCGTTGACGAGAAGGACTCGCGCCACAGCGACGCGATAAGAATCTTCCGTGCCCTCGAAGAGGCCGACCTAGTCACGACGAACTACGTTGAAATCGAGACACTTGCGGTCGCTCGCCGGCAGTTGGGTGCGGAAACCACGCATCAGTTGATCGATTCCTTCTTCCCACTGCTCGACACGCGCTGGGTCGATGAGGGCACCCACGCGATCGCTCTCTCTGCCTATCGGCAGTCGGCAGGCCGAGCATCGGTCGTCGATCATGTGAGTTTCGCGGTCATGCGGCGCGAGCAGATTAAGCATGCATTCGCGTTCGACAGGGACTTCGACGCTCAAGGATTCCTGATGCCGCCGATGGACGGCGATTCCAGGCCTCACCTCGTGCACGAGTCGCATGCACCTTATGAGGGACTCGGCGACGACCTGGTCAGCGTTGCGGAGATCTCGGCACGCGCCGGCCGGCCGATCAACACTGTCCAGTCATGGCGCCGGCGCCATGCAGACTTTCCGCAGCCAGTCGCTCAGCTCGCGGCAGGCCCCATATGGAACTGGCCAACGGTCGAGGCGTGGGTCGCAGGGCGTGCCGAACGGGCCCGCCCGACCCACCGCAGCGGCGCGACCAGCAGCTGATGTGCTGCGACTACTGGACGCTCCTCGTCGACTATGTCTGTCCCCTTTGCGACTCGCACCAGAGTGGTGAGCTGCAAACCCACTGGCTTGGTGAGCTGGGCGGCTGGCCCAAGATCTACGGCATAGGCGACCGTCTGCCTCACCTTCAAGGCATCGAGGCGGCGACGATGGGCCAAGACGATGAAAGGAGCTTCATATCCACATGCAAACACTGCGGGGGCTCCATTCACTGGGGCGCCCGCATCGAGGGTGAGGCTGTCGTGCGGGTCTGGCCACATCAGTGGATGGCGTCTGGAGGGCGGGCGACGCTTTGATCCGAGATACCGACCGCGCGTCGTTCAAGAGATCCCTGGCATCCACGCCGGATCTCGGTCTGGACGAGGACTTCACTCCGTGCGCGATCAACCGCGGCGATCTCACATGACCTAGACGAAGAGTCTTCGTGGGAACCCTCTCGGCTATGTAATGTACTTCCGATAAGAGAAGTTATGTAACTCTGACTCGAGACGCCTAGTCTCGGAATGGTGACGGTCTACGTGGATTCCAGATCTCCTCGACGTATGTGACCGTGTTCCTGCCGTTCGCATCTTGCCATCCACGGAACGCGTCGTCGATAGCGGCGGTAGCGGCTGATTTGCGCGCCAAATGGTCTGCGCCGCTGATGAGGTACTCCGGGCTGAGGCCGCTGATTAGCGCAAGGAGGGTGATGATCTCGTCGTTGTTAGGCTTGAGGTGGTCGGGCATCAGGTTTGAGTCGTAGCGGGCCACCGCAGGAAATACTCGGCCCGTAGGGTTTTCAGCCTTCTGAATCAGTGCCGCGACAAGGCTCTCCCACAACGCGACGGTTCCGCGCGCGGAATCCAAGAGGACCTCTAGCCCGCCTATCGATATAGGGACAACGAACTGGCTTGGAGGGCCGTCGTTGGCGTCTATGACGAAAAGGGCGCTGTCTACATAGTCCTGGCCGATATGCGGCGTCCCATCGCCCAAGATCTCGGTCGCCCAAGCAGCGCCGTGGGTCGGGTCGATCAGCGTTAGCCCGTGCTTTTGTCTCGTGGCTACCCGATGCAAGTCGGCGGTCCAAGTATTGGCAATATCGTCGAGCGCCTCCCGGACGAGGGCACGCGAGGTTCGAGCCACGAAGTCAACTTGCGCTTTCTGTCTAGCAGCCAGATCTAGCCCCCTGCCCTTCGCACCGCCAAGATCAAGATGTCTATACCACCAGTCATAGTGTTGGAACGAACCGGACTCAAGCACTCGATGCGGAGCGACGTCGCGACGTTTTACAAGCGACTCGCCGAGATCTACTCGACGGCCCTCGTAATCGTTAACGGCGAAGAATAGAGCCATAACATTTTCGCAAGCCATGAGCATGGAACCGAGAGCATCCCAAAAGACCAGTCGCGATTGGATCACGTACTCTTCGTCGTAATTTGAAAGGGCTGCGGTGCGCGCAGCCATCATCCGCCCGACTAGAAGTTCGTATTGCTGAACCAGACCATCTATCCGGTGGCGCAAATGCGCACTGACGACGGCGTGACTTCGGAGTATCGAGTAACCGAGTGGCCCGTAAGCGCGCATTCCGCGTTCAAAGTGGTCTTCGTCGTGCTCCAGCGCCTGAGATCCGTGGACATGGACTGGTTGCCCTTGCAGCGGGCTCGATTCCACCCGGACGTATGGTCTGCCGCGCCGTCTGACGGCCCACTTGAGCGCGCCGCGGCGCATTCCGGACCACACGATCTCGGCACCTGAGAAATCGGGCAGTGTGGGCGGAAAGAACGCCGTCAAAGGAATCGTCGCCGGGTCACCGGCGTCGTCAACATCGGTCGTCTCGGTCTTGTCAGCGTCGTGATCCAAAGCAAACGCTTCCTTAGGGTTCGTCGTCAGTTCTTACGGGAGCGACGTGCCGACGTGTGTTTCGTCTCAGCGAGTCCTAACACGTCGCCGTTCGGTCCACTACGACTGTCCACATACGGTTACTGTCGGCGAAGCCGACCAGGTAGCCATCGGAAAGAACATCCTCGTCCTCAAAACCCCGGACGAATAAGTTCTCGACCGTGCGGTCGCCTATTCGTTTGCGGAGCTCGGCGGCGGCAATTGCACGGGCAGCTCCCTTGTTGACTCTAGCGCGTCCGCCTCGCCGCTTAACGATGTTAATCGCAGCGTAGACGACCGCGGCTGCACCACCCCAGGTAGACAACGTGCTTACAACAGTATTGGCGGTGTCGAGCAACAGTTGAACAAACAGGCCAGTATCCCCGACCCAAACGTAGCCGCCTTGAGACAATGGCGGCGGGCCGTGAAGCGTCGAGGCCTTCCACAGATTTGGACCTAGCCAACGTTGGACGGCAAGCCGTTCTGCCGCATCGCGCTGCGGATTGATATGGGGGGCTCTCGGGTCCTCCTCGGTGCGCAGCGGGTCGACCCCCGACTCCGATACGGTGCCTTCGTCCAGAAATATGCCGACGACGTAATCCTCGCCATACTCCGGCAAGACCGGATAAGTCGATCGAATGCGTTTGCCGATCGCGTTTGTCCGCCTAGATGCCGGCCACTCGTCGACAGCCCTGGGTATCTCACCAGGATCGAACACGTCGTTGCCAAGCACGAGGGAGCGAGCCATCTCCCCGCATTGCGGGCATGGAAGTTGCTGTCGTCTATGTCGGAGGTATGCCTCGCCAGAGCCTGCTTCGAGAATTAGCCCGCATCTATCGCACTGGACCTTCCAACGATCTCGATAATTCGGCACCGACTTTTGCTGACGCACACATAGATTCTAATCAGCTGCAGATTAAGAGGCCCAGTTGTACGTTCACTGGGTGGAGTCTGCTGCCGACCGTCGCTGCGCTGCCGCGAGGTGCTTGTAGTGGATGCGGTGCGGCTAGTCGGCAGAGGCGCCCAGCTCCTTGTGCCGGAGGGCCACGTAGTCGATGACATTGCCCTGGAAGAAGCGCACCTGTGGTTTCTGGACCGGATCGCGACGCACATCCTCGCTTTCGAGGGTGACAGCCACCGATCATGGCTGATGACCACCAAGCACCCGGGAATTGTCTCAAGACCGGCCTCGAGCGCGCGGAGCGTGTCGACATCCAGGTCGTTGGTCGGCTCGTCCAGCAGCAGGACGTTGCCGCCCGATTGCAGCAGTTTGACGAGAGGGAGGCGGTTGGGCTCCCCTCCTGACAAGGCGCCCACCATTTTCTGCTGCTCCCTGCCGCGGAAGTTGAAGCTCGACACATACGCGCGGGCGGGCAGCTCGCGTGACCCCACCTTGATGATCTCGGCGCCCTGAGTGATCTCGTGGAACACCGTCTTGTCGGCCGCCAGGTCGTCGCGGCTCTGGTCGACGTAGCTCAACTTCACGGTGTCGCCTATCTCGATCGTGCCGGCGTCGGGCGCCTCATGGTCGAGGAGCATGCGGAACAGCGTGGTCTTGCCCGCGCCATTGGGCCTGCTGATCCCGACGACGCCAGCGCGCGGCAGCGAGAACGTCAAGTCCTCGATGAGCAATAGATCGCCGTAGCCCTTGCGCAACCCCTTGACCTCGATCACGGTCTCGCCGAGCCGCGGCCCGGGCGGTATGGCGATCTCCAGCTCACGCTCTTGGACGCGGCGCGCCTCCTGCGACTCCGCTAGCAGCTTCTCGTA
>JBBQEC010000061.1:0-11345 GCA_038320305.1 Candidatus Limnocylindrales bacterium
AGCCCACGAACAGCAGGGTTGCGTTGGGATCGCTGATCAGGTTGCGCAGGTGCCCTACGACACGACCCCCGGTGAGCATGCCATTCGAGGCGATGATCATGTACGGCCTGGCAGCCCGCTCGATCTGCTCCGACTGCTTGACGTCGTTGGTCACGATCTGATTCGGATAGTCGAGCGGAGTCTCGCCCGCGCGCTGGACTGCTGCGGCGTCCGTGTCGTAATACTCGGTGTGGCGGCGGTAGATATCGGTCGCCTTTGAGCCCATGGGCGAGTCGAGGTAGAGGGGCAGCAACGGGATCTGACCGGCCTCGATCAGCCGATCGAGCTCGTACACGAGCTCCTGGGTACGGCCGATCGCGAATGACGGAACGAGCAGAACGCCTTTGGATTGCGCGACGAGCCGCACGGTCTCGGCCAGGACCTGGATCGCCTCTGCCTCGGGCTGGTGCTCGCGACCGCCATAAGTTGTCTCGACGAGCACATAGTCACCCGATTTGACGGCCGTGTAATCGCGCAGGATGGGTGCTCCGGGCCTGCCGAGATCGCCCGAAAACACGATGGTGCGTTCCTCCATAGTTCCGTCGGCCTCGACGCGGACGACGATGATGGCCGAGCCAAGGATGTGGCCAGCGTCGAGGTAGCGAGCGTGGACGCCCTCCGCCACTTCGAATTCCTGGTCGTAAAGGATCGGGCGGAAGCTGGCCAACGAGGTCCGCGCATCCGCCTCGTCATACAGAGGCTCATCGAGATCGATCGCGGGCTCGTCCGTGGAAGCCAGTGTGGCCGTGACTTCAGTGGCAGGCTCGATCTGCGTGGGCACGTGCTCGCGCGTGGCTTCGCTGCCCGTCGGTCCCATCGCCGGGCTGCCCAGCAGTCCCTCGCCCGCCGTAGCGAGATCGAGGGCCGCCTGATAGTCGGCAAGCTGATCCTTGTCCTCGGCGGCCGCCTTGTCGGGATGTCGTCGCTCCCAGCGCATATCGCGCTTGGCGAACTCCTGCTGGAGCTTGCCGGAGTCGAGCAGCACGAGTGCGGCGAGCTCGATCGTTCCGGCAGTGGCGTAGATCGGGCCGCTGAAGCCGGATTTGACGAGGCGAGGAATCTGTCCAGAGTGGTCCAGGTGAGCGTGGGTCAGGAGCAACGCGTCGACATCGGCCGGGTCATACGCGAAAGGCACCTGGTTACGGATTCGTTCGTCGGGCGTGCCCTGGAACATGCCGCAATCGATGAGCACCTTTGCCCGATCTGTCTCGAGCAGGTATTGGGAACCGGTGACGGTTTTGGCCGCGCCGAGAAAACGAAGGGTCAATGACATGAACCGATTGTCATCCTAATCGCGCTACGCTGACGGCCGTGCAGCAACGTATCGAACCGGGCCCGGGCCAGGAGTCCGTTTGGGACTATCCACGGCCGCCGCGTGTTGAGAAAATGCCCGAACACATCCGGGTTGTTGTCGACGGCGTGGACATCGCCAACACGCTCAACGCGCTGCGCGTGCTCGAGACGGCTGGGCCGCCGGTCTACTACTTGCCGCCCGATGACGTCAGGATGGATCTCCTGACACGGACCGACCACAGCAGCTATTGCGGGTGGAAGGGTCCAGCGACGTACTACACGCTCCGACTCGGCGACAACGTGATCCACAATGTCTGTTGGACGTACCTGCAGCCGCTGCCCGGCTATGAATCTATCCGTGACCACCTTGCGTTCTACGCAGGTCTGGTCGACGAGGCGTGGGTGGGCGACGAGCGCGCCACTCCACAGCCGGGCCGTTTCTACGGAGGCTGGGTCACGTCGCGCATCGTTGGGCCGTTCAAGGGCAGCCCGGGCACGACCGGCTGGTAGGGCCGCCATGTTCAACGGGGCCGACGCGGAGCACTACGACCGACACGTTGGCCGATATAACGCGGAGCTTGCTCGCGACCTGATCGCTCATGCCGGGGTACGCCCGGGCCAACGCGCTCTGGATGTTGGTTGCGGCCCGGGCGCGCTGACCAGGGAGCTCGTCGCGATCCTTGGCGCCGCGAACGTTGCGGCCGTTGATCCATCACAGTCGTTCGTGGCTGTTGCCATGGGCCGCCTGCCGGGCGTTGACGTTCGAGTTGCACCGGCGGAGGCGCTGCCGTTCCCGGACGCCACGTTCGACCACGCGCTCGCACAGCTTGTCGTGAACTTCATGACTGACGCTGACGCCGGTGTCGCAGAGATGATGCGCGTGACTCGGACCGGTGGCCGCGTCTCCGCCGCGACCTGGGACTACGCCGACGGGATGACATTTCTGCGCCGCTTCTTTGATGCGGCGATCGCTGTCGATCCCGCCGCGGCCGCTACGACGAAGGCGTCACGATGCGGTACTGCAAGCCCGACGAGCTGCGGGTGCTCTTCGAGGCCGCGGGCCTGCGCTCGGTCAAGGTTGGCTCGGCCGAGCCACGCGCGCACTACGCCAACTTCGAGGACCTGTGGGAGCCGCTGACGGGTGGCATCGGTCCGTCGGGCGTTTACGTTCGCTCGCTCGACGAGGCCCATCGACAGGCTTTGAAGGCCGAGTACCGGCGTCGCCTTGGCGTCGGCGATGAGCCCTTCGAGCTGACCGCCCGAGCCTGGCTTGCGACTGGCGAGGTCGGCTGAGCTCTGGCCCTAGTCTTGTCCGTTCCATGAGGACGAGATTTGCACCATACGTCGATGTCCTGCGCCGCAATCCGGCGTTTCGGCGGCTGTACTTCGCGCAGCTCATCAGCTTCGCCGGCGACTGGTTCGCGTCCGTGGCGTTGCTTGGCCTGGCCCTGGACCTGTCTGGCTCCGCGGCCGTGGCGTCACTCGTTCTCGTGCTCCAGACGGGCGGCTTCGCGCTCATGGCGCCGTTCGCCGGCGCGCTCGCCGACCGCGTTGATCGCAAGCGCATGCTGGTCGCCGCGGACATCGCGCGGGTGCCCGTGTGCCTCGGTTTCATGCTCGCGCGCACTCCCGACACGCTCTGGATCGCGCTCGTGTGCGCGCTGCTGCTGTCGGCGTTCGGCGCGTTCTTCGAGCCTGCTTCGTCCGCGGCACTGCCCAACCTGGTCGACGACGCGGATCTGTCAACGGCCAATGTCATCCAGGGCTCGGCCTGGGGCGTGATGCTCGCCGTTGGCGCGGCGCTGGGCGGAATCGTCGCGGCGACGCTCGGTCGTGATGCCGCATTCGTCATCGACTCCGCGACGTTCGCAGTTTCGGCTTCGCTGATCGTGGGCATCACGCGGCCGTTTCAGCAGCCGCGCCAGGCGCCATCACCTACAGAGCGCGGTATAGGCATCGTGCGCAGCATCGCGCCGGTCTACCACTTCGCCCGGAATAGCCGTTTCGTTTCGTCGCTCCTTCTGAGCAAGACGATGTTCGGCGTTGGAACGGGCGTGATCCTGATGCTCGCCGTGTTTGGCGATCGGGTCTTCAAGGCGGGCGACGTGGGCATCGGCATCCTCTTCGCCGCACGAGGCCTGGGCGCGCTGATCGGTCCCTTCCTTGCGCGGGCGACCGTGGGCACATCGGATCGCGGGCTCTTGGTCGGGATCGGCGGCTCAATCCTGACCGTGACGGTGGCTTACGCCCTGTTTCCCCTGGCTCCCTCGATCCTCATTGCGGGCGTCCTCGTCTTTGCCGCGCACCTTGGCGGAGGCGCGCAATGGATGCTCTCGACATACGGCCTGCAGCGCCACACACCGGACGCGATCCGCGGACGCGTATTCAGCTTCGACTACGGTCTGGTGACGCTGACGATCGCCCTATCGACCCTGCTCGCGGGCGTTCTCTCGGAGCTGCTGACGCCGCAGGCGGCCGTCTGGACGATGGTCGGCCTGCTTGCCATTTCGGGACTCGGCTGGGTCTGGTTCAGCACGCCGGCCCGACGCCGTGCCAGCCGCATCCCGGCACCCTGAAACAAAGTCGCAAGTAGCGCGCATTGAGCGCTTAGGCGGGTGCTAGTCGATGACCGTCATTATTGGCGGCATGAACGAGCACGAAGAGCACACTGACCACTCCGATCATTCGCATGACAGCGCATGCGGACACGAATCTGTTGAGAGCGGCGGTCACACGGACTACGTCCACGACGGCCATCGCCATCACGAGCACGATGGCCACTGGGACGAACACCAGACCCAGATGAACAGCCCCGTACCCGACGAGCACGGCCAGGTCGCCAAGCCACTCTAGAGAAGGGCGAACGTCGGTCGTATACTTGGTTGGCACATATAGAACGCTTCGAGCGGGACACGCGCGGTTAGCGTCGAGATCACAGAGAGCCCGGGTCGGTGGGCTGTAAGCCCGGGCGGTCAATCGGCAGACCTCGCACCACCCGTGAGCGGCTGGAGAACCAGCCCGGGCGCCGCCCGTTAGCGCGGCATTCCTTTGAGAGCGTCGGTGGGCGCGGTGTAAGCCAAACCATTGACGAAGGCGGGTGGAACCGCGGGAGGCCTGGCCTCTCGTCCTGTCGATTGGACGAGAGGTCTTTTGATTCTCCGGAGGTAACCCGAGATGGCCGTCGAGCAGGAACAGCAACAGCAACAGGACGACGAAGAAGAGCTGGCTTTCGAGACGCCCAAACGCGAGTCAGCCGACGAGCTCCTCGACGCGGGCGCGGGCGAGGAGCTCGACCCGATGCGCCACAGCGCCGCGCACGTCATGGCCGAAGCCGTCATGGATGTGTTTCCGGGCGCGAAGCTGGGCATTGGCCCAGCAATCGAGAATGGCTTCTACTACGACTTCGAGCTGCCTCGCGCGGTGACGGTCGACGACCTGCCCAAGATCGAGGAGCGCATGGCAGCGTCCATTGCTGCCGACCATCTCTTTGTGCGCCAGGTCCTCGCGCCTGACGCCGGCCGCGCATGGTTCGACGAGCACGATCAGCCGTTCAAGGTGGAGATCCTCGACGACCTCCGCGCAGCAGCAACGGCCAAGGGCGAGTTCGAGCCGGAAGTGTCGACGTACGAGCACGGAGACTTCATCGACCTGTGCCGCGGTCCGCACGTCGCTTCCACGGGCAAGATCGGCCCGTTCAAGCTGCTCGCCGTGTCCGGCGCGTACTGGCGCGGCGACCAGAAGCGTCAACCGCTCCAGCGCATCTACGGCACGGTCTGGTCGACGCAGGAAGAGCTCGACCATTATCTCTGGCGCCGCGCTGAGGCCAAGAAGCGCGATCACCGACGCCTTGGCATTCAGCTCGACCTGTTCAGCTTCCACGATGTCTCACCCGGCGGCGCGTTCTGGCATCCGAAGGGTTGGACGCTGTTCAATACCCTGCGCGACGCGATGCGTGACATCCAGAAGCGGCGTGGCTACCAGGAGATCTACACCCCACCACTTGTCCATCAGAAGCTGTGGCAGCAGTCGGGTCACTGGGACCTGTACCGCGACAAGATGTTCATCTTCGAGGCCGACGACCAGACGTACAGCCTCAAGCCAATGAACTGTCCCGAGTCGACGTTCATCTACCGCTCAAAGGTGCGTTCATACCGCGAGTTCCCGCTGCGCCTGTCCGAATACGGCGCGCTGCACCGCAACGAGCTGTCGGGTGTCACGTCAGGCCTTACGCGCGTGCGCCACTTCTACACGGACGATGCCCACATCTATGTCACGCCGGCGCAGATCCAGGACGAGATCCTCGCCCTGATGGGCGAGGTCACGGAGTTCTACGGCTGGTTCGGCCTGGAGCCGTTGCTGACGTTCGGTACGAAGCCGGAAAAGGCGCTCGGTGAAGAAGAGACATGGCGCGAAACGGAAGCAATGATGCTCGAGGCGCTCAAGGTGTCAGGCGTCAAATACCGCGTCAAGGAAGGCGACGGTGCGTTCTACGCGCCCAAGATCGACATTCAAATCGAGGACGCCCTTGGGCGCGAGTGGCAGACGGCGACGATCCAGGTCGATCGCCTGATGCTGCCCGAGCGCTTCGATCTGCATTACATCGATGAGAACGGCGAGCGCCAGCGGCCGGTAGCCATTCACCGCGCCATCCTGGGTTCGCTCGAGCGTTTCATCGGTGTGATCACGGAACACTTTGCCGGCGCGTTCCCGTTCTGGTGCGCGCCGGTCCAGGCGATCGTCATTCCCATTGCCGATCGTCACATCGACGCGGGCGAATCACTCGCACAGGTTTTGCGGGCGAAGGGCATTCGGGCCGAGGTCGACGACTCGTCGAACCGGATGCAGAACAAGATCCGTCTCGCGCAGGAGCAGAAGATCCCGTACATGCTCGTGCTCGGCGATCGCGAGATCGAGGCACGCACGGCCGCGCCACGGACGCGGGCAGGGGAGCAGCAGCCGGCGATCGGCTGGGACGAGCTCGCCTCGCAGCTGGCCGAGGAGGCGGCCGCCCGCCGACCGGAATAGGGCCGCTCTCATGCAGCACTCAGGCGTCTCCGAGCGTCATACGGGCGAACTGGGCGGCCGCGCAACGTCGTTGGCACGCTGATCGACATCGAAGGCGACACGACGGCAACCAGCGCGGCGCTCCTGGAGATTCTCGGCGCGAATTGAGAGTCGGCTCGCGATTTCGTAGGATGTCGCGGGAGGTGGATCACTTGTACAAATCGCTGTCCGTCATTGGCGCTGCCCTTTTTCTGGTCGCCGGCTGTGTGACAGTCGGGCCGAACTCGTCCGGCGCGCCGACATTTGCAACGTCTGGAGCGCCGTCGCTGGGCGTGACCACGCCTGCCCCGTCGACATTGGCGCCTACTACCGCGCCGACTCTCGCGCCGACGCTGGCTCCACCCCCGACCCTCACGCCAACCGCGACGCCGTTGGCAAGTGAGGCTCCGACCACCGTTCCGACCATGCCGCCGAGCGCGGAGCCTACCGCCCAAGCCAGCAGCGAGCCGGGTTCGAGGGACCTCGTGTTCGACGACGACTTCACCGACCCGAGCAGTGGCTGGGATGTGCTCGACGAGGACTTTGCGTCGATCAGCTACGACACCGGCGTCCTCGCGCTGCGCTTCAACGACAACTCCTCCTGGGCCTTCAGCGTCAGGCAATTCGATGGTCCCCAGACGACGGTCGTCCAGGCAGCCACGTTCGAGCCCGATTCGGACGGCATCTTTGGCCTTCTGTGCGGCGACTCTGGCTCTGCCACGTACTACGGTGCTGTCGTCAGCACTGATGGCAGCCTTGTGTTCATCGAGACTGATAACGGCACCGTTAACGTCCTCGATCGCCAGGACAACCTGGGCCTGAACGTCACGATCGGGGCATCGAACGCCCTTGCGCTGGAGTGCTCGGTGACCATCGACGGCGTCGTGCAGATGGTCGTCGGGATGCAGGGCACAGGTCCCGTCGGCGTCTACAGACAGACGAGCAATGGCCTCAGCGCCTTCGACGTGACCGGCATCTACGGCGAGGCGGCCTCGGATGGCTACACCCTGGCGGTCGACAGTGCCGCGGTGTGGGGCGTTGGCGGAGCTGACGGCACGATGTCAGACGGCGCTCAGCTCCTGTTCGCCCACATTCCTTCTGATCTCCAGCAGAACTGCTATGAGAGCCCGATCTGGAACACGGACGCGGACTTCGTCGTGACGTGCATGGAGCAGACCAAGGGCAAGGGCGCCGAGTTGGCGGAGTATCTCCAGTACAGCGACGCGGCGGGCATGGCCACGGCCTACCAGGGTCTCGTGACAGCCTTCGGCGTCGAATCCCAGGGTTCGTGCAAGTCGGGTCCGAACGAGGCCAGCTGGCAGGCCAACGAGCAGACCAGCGGTCGCGTCCAGTGCGCACCGCAGACGGTTGGCATTCGCTTCGATTGGACGGACGACATGACCAGCATCCTGTCCACGATGATCGACTTCGAGGGCAGCTACAAGGACACCTACGACCAGTGGGTCGACGCTGGGCCGATCATTCCGCAGGGCTGAACACGGCCAGCGTGCTATATTCCCGCCGGGCCGCAGAGGGGCGACGAGTGATCGGCGCATGCCTTGCGAGCCATAGTTGGAGAGACATTTGAGGGATCTGGCCTGAGCCGAGAGCTGCGCGTCAACGAGATGATCCGTGTCCCGAATGTTCGGGTCGTGGATGAAGAGGGGAACCAGGCGGGTGTCATGCCCACTCAGGACGCCCTCCAGCTCGCGCAGGATCGAGGCTACGATCTTGTTGAGGTCGCTCCAATGGCCTCACCGCCTGTAACCCGCCTGCTGGACTATGGCCAGTTCAAGTACGAGCAGGCACGGCGCGAGAAGGAAGCCAGGCGCCACCAGCGCTCGGTCGAATTCAAGGAGATCAGGCTCAAGGTAAAGATCGGCAAGGGTGACTTCGACACCAAGGTGCGCCGCGCTATCGAGTTTCTCGAGGACGGCGACCGGGTCAAGGTCACGGTCCAGTTCAGGGGCCGTGAAGTCAGCCACGCATATCTGGGCCGGGACATGTTGATCCGCTTCTCGGAGCAGGTCGGCGACAACGGCACGGTCGAGCGCCAGCCGCTGCTGGAAGGCAAGCAGATGTCGCTCGTGATTACCTCGACACACAAACCCAAGAACCAGAGACGCGAAGAAGAAGAGCAGGGCGAAGCGAGCGTTGAGCCGGAGGTCACTCCGGAGCAAGAAGCTCCCGCGGCGCAGTCGGTACCGGTTCCGGCACCACAGCCAGAGCCCGTCGCCGAGGTCGCGAAAGCCGCAGGAGCGTAATCAAATGCCAAAGATAAAGAGCCACAAAGGCGCCTCCAAGCGCTTCGGCACAAGCGGTAGTGGCAAGCTCATGCGCGTCAAGGCGTGGAGCGGACACCACCTGGACATCAAGTCGTCGCGCCGAACACGGCGCTATGCGGGCAAGGCAGTCGTGAGCAGCACCAGCGAGAAGCAGGTGCGGCGCATGCTTCCGTACCTGTAAAGGCGTAGAGGCGAACACATGGCACGAGTCAAGCGCGGCGTAACCGCGCATAGGCGTCACAAGCGGCTGCTCAAGGCAGCTGAGGGTCGGCGCGGAACAAAATCAAAGCTGATCAGGCCGGCGCGTGAGGCTTCGCTTCACGCCATGGCTTACTCGTATGTCGGCCGGAAGCAGCGCAAGCGCCAGATGCGCGCGCTGTGGATCGTCCGCCTGAACGCCGCCGCTCGTGCAAATGGCTTGACGTACAACAAGTTCATCAACGGGCTCAAGCTGGCAGGCGTCGCGCTCGATCGCAAGGTCATGGCCGACATCGCGGTCCGCGATGCGGCGACCTTTGCCAGCATCGCTGAGGTCGCCAAGGCCAGGTAGCGGCTCAGACGCCGTGGACCTGGAGTCCTTTTCCGCTCAGCTCACGGACCTCCGCGTGCGCGCGTCCACCGCTGTCCAAAAGGCCGACGATCCGGCCGAACTGGACGCTGTCGAGGGCGCTTATCTCGGCAAGAGTGGCGAGCTGCGCAAGCTACTCGCTGGCATTGGCCAGCTCCCGACTGAGGACCGGCCCAGAGTCGGAGCACTGGCCAACCCGATCCGCGAGGAGCTCGAGGCGGCCATTGGCGCGCGGCGATCGCGGCTCGATGAGATCGCGCTCGACGTTCGACTCGCGCGGGAGCGGACGGACGTCACGCTGCCCGGTCGGGCACTCGCGCGCGGGTCGCTCCACCCATTGATCGAAACGCAGCGCGAGATCGCGCGCATCTGGGGCCAATTTGGGTTCGTCACGTACGAATCACCAGAGATTGAGACGGACGAGGTCAACTTCGAGCTGCTCAACATCCCGCGCGACCATCCGGCACGCGACCTGTGGGACACGCTCTACGTGGCCGGCACGGATCGCAAGTACGTCCTGCGCACGCACACATCGCCCGGCCAGATCCACGTGATGCGCTCGACCAAGCCACCCATCCGCGCACTGCTGCCGGGCCGCTGCTTTCGCTATGAAGCGGTTGACGCGAGTCATGGCTCTGAGTTCTTCCAGGTCGAGGGTCTGATGGTCGACGAGGGCACCACCCTCGCCACGCTAAGGGGCCTGCTCGACGAGTTCGCCAAGGCGATGTTCGGGCCACATACGGCGACGCGTTTCAGGCCCGGCTACTACCCGTTCACGGAGCCGTCCGTGGCGTTCGACATCGGCTGCCTCATCTGCGGCGGCAGCGGCTGCGCCGCGTGTCGCCGCAGTGGCTGGCTCACGATCCTGGGCGCGGGCATGGTCCATCCGGTCGTGCTGCGCAACGGCGGCCTCGACCCGGAGCAATACCAGGGCTTCGCCTTCGGCATGGGCACTGACCGGATCACGATGCTGCGCTACGGCATCTCCGACCTGCGCGTCTTCCTCCAGGACGACCTGCGCTTCCTCGAGAGCTTCTAGTGCACGCGACGATCGGCAAATCGCCTTGGCGGGATGCCGAATTGTGTCGCGCGCAGCCGCGCCGCCAGGCGCCCGGCGAAGGGACCGCACTTCAATGAGAGTGCCTCTTTCCTGGTTGCGCGACTACGTCGACTTTGACCTGCTCCCTGAGCGACTGGCCGAGCGCCTGACGCTGCTCGGACTCGAGGTCCAGGGCATCGACGTCATCGGATCCGATTGGAGCTCTGTCGTCGTGGGGGAGCTGCTCGAGGTCGTGCCACATCCGCGCGCTGACCGGCTGAACCTGACCAAGGTCCGTGTCCCGGGTACGGATCAGCCACTGTCGATCGTGTGCGGTGCCCACAACATCGAAGCCGGTCAGCGCGTGCCGGTGGCACTCCCCGGCGCTGTCCTGCCGGGCGACAAGCGCATCGGCGTCAGCACGATCCAGGGCACGGAGAGCCAGGGCATGCTGTGCTCCGGCGCTGAGCTTGGTTTGAGCACTGACGCCGACGGCATCATGATCCTGCCCCCCGACTCGACGCTCGGCATGCCGCTCGCGGACATCGCTGGCGATGTCGTGCTGGACGTCGACGTCAAGCCAAATCGCGGCGATCTGCTGTCGATGATCGGTCTTGCGCGCGAGGTCGCCGCGATCACGGGCGGCCAGATCCGTTGGCCGAAGATCAACGTCCCGGAGACCGGCGACGCGACCAACGATCACGTGCAGGTCGAGGTCGCGGATCGCTCTCTGTGCACGCGTTTCGTGGCCCGCTATGTCGACGGCGTGAAAGTTGGTGCCTCACCGTTCAAGGTCCAGCTGCGTCTGTCGGCGGCGGGCATGCGGCCGGTGTCGAACGTCGTCGACGCCAGCAACTACGTCATGCTCGAGATGGGTAAGCCGATCCATAGCTTCGACGCGGCCGCAGTCAGAGGCGGCCAGATCATCGTGCGCCCAGCGATCGAGGGCGAGAAGCTGGAGACACTTGACCATGTTCAGCGGACGCTCACGCCCGACACACTCGTCATCGCCGACTCGAGCGGCCCGATCGGTATCGCCGGTGTGTGGGGGGGGGGGCGTGAGCGTCCGCTGAACATG